>NZ_JBFBAZ010000027.1:0-82786 GCF_040682475.1 Hamadaea sp. NPDC051192 | reverse complement strand
GACCGGATGGCTGGTGACCGGCTACGGCTGGGCGGGCGACGAGCGTACGGGGGTGTCGGCGACCGTGGTCGCGTGCAGTGGACCGGCGTCGCTGAACGTCCAGATGATCGGCACCACCGGCGCGGCGTAGCGGAACGGCCGCCCGCCCCGCGGCGGGCGCCGGGCGATCCAGCGGCCCAGGGCCAGCCACATCCTCCACTCGTACGCCATCAGCCGGATCACGACGCCTCCCAGGTCTGTGTGGCGAGCCCGTGCTTGAAGCGCTCGAGCACCTCGGCCAGACCCGCCGTGAACTGGTCGAAGCGCTTGCCGTCCATGTCGCCGAAGAGCAGCTCGGCGAAATCCGCCTGCCCCTTCTCCAGCGCGGTCGCCGTGCGCCGGCCCTGCTCGGTGAAGGTCACCAGGAACGCCCGCCGGTCCGATGGATGCGGCTCACGGGTCACGAAACCGGTCGCGACCAGCCCGTCGATCAGCCCGGTCACGGTGCGCGCGCTCACCTTGAGCCGTTCGGCGAGCTGCCGCTGGCTCATCGGGCCGGCCGCGGCCAGTTCCCAGAGCACATGCGTACGCGACGGGGTCAGGCCGGCGCGGCCGAGGCTGGTCGTCATGTCCTCGTTCATCAGCACCGAGAACTCGATCAGCCGGTTCAGCGCCTCGTGATGTCGGTTCATAGTCACACCGACTCATAGTGAGTCATGCTCACTATATTACCGAACGTTCAGGTGAGCGTCCAGGCGCTCGCGGAACGACCGCTTCGCCAGCGCGGCGGCGAGGTCGGCCACCACCTGGGTGAGCGGATAGGGAACCTCCGCCTCCAGCTCGGCGAGCGAGTCCTCGGTCGCCCGCCACTCCGCCTCCAGCAGCGGGATCGCCGCCCGGCCGCGCTCGCTGAGCTGGACCCGGCGGGTACGCCCGTCGGAGTTGGCCGCGTCGGCGACGAACCCGGCGGACCGCATCGCGGCCACCGTCTGGCTCATCGCCGAATGGGTCACCTCCACGGAATCGGCGAGTTCGCGTACGGTCATCGCGCCGCGCCGGCCGAGGTGGATCAGCGGCCCGGCGAACCGCGTACGCATCCCGTCGACCCCGGCGTCGGCGTAGATCGACGCGATCTGCTGGTCGATCGCCTCCAACAGCAGTCGCATCGGTCGCCAGCGGCTGTCCAGATCGGTCATAGCCCCAAGTCTGCGCCACTGGTCGGCCGCAGCCGAGGCTCGGCGTCCAGATCGGCGCGGCGGACCGCGTAGACCACCGAGGTGCCGCGCGGGTTGGTCGAGTTGCTGAGGCATAGCAGCCACCGAACGGTGATCAGGCACTGGTCGATGGGGGACAGCCCGATCAGCAGCCGGACCCGGGGTGTCGCAGCGGTCACATCGAGCTCGCCCACCCAGCCGGGCTGATGAGTCGTCGAGCCGCTGTAGACCAGCGGGCGGGTCTCGTCGGCGTTGACCACCCGCCACACCCCGACCTGGCCGTCCTGCAACCGGCCGAACAGCGTGTTCCGCTGATCGCCCCGTACCGTTCGATCCTCGCCTGTCCGCAGATCGAACCGGCGCGGCTGGGGATCAGTTCCCCACGAGCACACCTCGTCCGGGCTGCACGGCGTCAGATCGCCCTGGGGCACCGCCGCCGTCCACAGGTGAGCGAAGTCGGCGTCGACGTCGTAGAAGGTGATGTGCCGGTCGACCGCCGGGTCGCCCGTCGGCTCAGCCGGCCCGTAGCGAACGCCGACGACACCGTTCCAGGCCACGGCGAGCGCGCCGCCCGGCGGTACGTGGGCCGTCCGAGTCACGGCGCCGGTGAGGAGGTCCACCAGCGTCACCGTGCCGTCCTCGGCCAGCTCGACGAGGCTGTCGACGCGCGAGTTGAGGTAGCCGGTCCGGACTCGCCAGCCGAGCTGCCAGCTCCCGTCCGCCTGGATCGGACGCGACCATCGCGTGGTGCCGCGCGACGGTTCGATCGCCTCGATGCGCTTCTGCGGGCCGGGTGCGCGGAGGAGGGCGATCTTCTGGTCGACCGAGCCGTACAGGCTGCCGCTGCGGGTCCAGCGGATCTCGCCGGTGGTCACGTCATAGGCCGTGACCACGCTCGCCGCCAGGTTGGCGTCCAGCTGCGCCGGCGTCGGAGCCTGCGGATCACGCAGTTCCGGGGCGGTACTCACCAGCACCACCTCGCCCATATCCTCGATCCCGTCGAGCGGGTTGGCCAACGGCCGGCTCCAGCGGCGTTCACCGGTGGGCAAGTCGTACGCCGTCATCCCGGAGGACGGCCCCCAGTGAAGGGACAGCAGCGTGTCGCCGAGGACCTGGTAGCCGTCCTGCCCGGAGAACCCGCCGATGGTGATGACCGGCGGACCGGGCCGGGCGGGTGCGGCCGCGCCGAGCAGGGCGAGGCAGGCCGCGGCGGCGGCGAGCGCCACCAGCGGCCGGCGTACACCCCAGGCACGCAGCCAGGGCGGGACAGGCGGCGGCCCCGGTTCGTGGTCTTCGATGACGCCCAGGTCGATCACGGTCACATCTTGCCGACGCTTCTCGTCGCCGTCCGGTTGCACGCGCGCCACCCGCCCTCTTCGCTCGCTGCCCGCGTTGGGCGCCGGATCAGGGTTCCCGGTCGAATCATGGCGCAAGATTCGACCTGGACCCGTGATCCAGCCGGAATCGCGACCCGAGCCGCCGGAGCCGCACGAACCGCCGGAGCCGCCGGAGCCGCCGGAGCCGTAGGTGCGCGGCGTCGGGGAGGGACGGGGTTGCGCCGCCGCCGGGCGAGGCCGGATCATGTGGCGGTGACGGAGGACCGGCTCGGCGGGACACTGCAACCGGCCTTCGCGCTCTGGTCCGCCGTGACCGTCCTGGGTGGAGCGATCCTGCTCCCGGCGGCTCGGGTCGCCGAGTGGACGACGGTCGCGACCGCCGGGCTGGCCGTCCTCGTCGCGCTGTCGCTCGCCTGGTGGGGCCGCCGGCGTACCGGGAGTGGACCGGTGACCGCGTTGCTCGCGGTGGCCGGCGTCTGGGCCGCGCTGGCCGGGTGGCTCGCCACCGCGCTGCTCGACCGGGTGCCCGTCGTCGCCGCAGCCGCCGCCACGGTGTGCGCCGCCGGGATCGTGACGATCGCCAGCCGCCTGCTCGGCTTCGGCCGCCCGCTGGCCACCGCGCTGCTCGTCGGCGCGATGGTGGCCGCGGCGGTGGCCGCCTGGGCCGCGCTCGGCTCCGATGTCCGGCAACCGGTGCGGGTCGTGCCGGTGCTCGTCGTCCTCGGCGTCGGCCTGCTGCCCCGGTTCGCCCTCGGTGCGGGCGGCATGGCGGAGGCGTCCTTCCGGCTGCGCGCGGCCGCGCAGGCGGTCCCGCCCGAGCAGGTCGACCGATCCCTGCGCGTGGCCGAGGAACATCTGATCGGCGGAATCACCGGCCTGGCGGCCGGCGCCGGGGTCTGCGGCGTCGTGCTGATCGGCACCGGCGACCACCGGGACGTCGCGCTCGCCTTGGGGCTGGCACTGCTGCTGTGGCTGCGCTCCCGGCTGTTCGAGCGGACCGGTCAGGTGCTGCCGCTGCGGCTGGCGGCGGGCGCGGTCGTGCTGGCCGGTGCGGTACGCGTACTGCTGCAGGGCTGGGACTGGGCGTTGCCCGCCGCCCTGGGCGCGGTGCTGGTGCTGACGATCGCGTTCGGCTCCCGTCGCGTACGCGGCACCGGTCGCAGCCGGCTGCTGCGGGCGGGTGAACTCCTCGTGGCGGCGGCGACCGTCGTCGTCCTGGTCGCCGCGACCGGGCTCGCCGAGCTGGCCGATCCGCTGGCGAGACAGTGAGGCCGGACCGGCGGTGAAGTGGTTCACCGATCCCGACGAGGTCGCCGAGGAACGGGCGGCGGCTGCCGCGCTGCGGCGTCTTCCGGTGGGCGGCCGGGTCGTGGCGATCTGCTCCGGGGCCGGCGGTGTCGGGGCGACCTCGATCGCCGCCGGGATCGGCGCGACCCTGGCGGCGTTGTGGCCCGGCCGGATCGCGTACGCGGGACTGCTCTCGGCCCCGCCGATCGCGGGCGTGCACGTGGCAGCGGAGACGATGTGGACCGACCAGGTCACGCTGGACGCGGTCGTGGAGCTGCGGGACCGGCACAGCGTGCTCCTGCTCGACTTGGGCGTGCACGCGAGCCGGACGACGCGCATCCTCTTGTCCACAGCAGACCGCATCATCGTGGTGACCGATGAGGACGGTCTGGGCGAGGAAAGGGCACTTGCCCGGGTGAACACTGCGGCACCGGCCACGAAACGAACAGTGGCCGGTCGTCCTGGACAGTCCACACCCGACCGCTTCGACATCCCGTCGGACAAGGCGTTCGCCCAGCTCGACGCGGAATTGCTGGAGCGAGCCAAACCCGCGACCTGCCGTGCCTTGTTGCGGTTGGCCGCCTGGTGCGTATAGCGCGCGAAACAACCGCGCGATACGCTGTCGTCGCTTGTGGTGGGTGCGGCGGATCCACATCTTTCGAATGACCTCAGACCGTGGAGGCACCGGGACGATGATGATGCGGCTGCGGCACTTGAAAAGGCTCGGAAAGGTTTACCCGGCCGGGATCGTGCTCGCCTTGGTGGCGGCGCTCGGCGCGACCGTCTTCGCCCTCGGCGCGACCGGCCAGCGGCCCGCGGTCGCCGACGGCGCGTCCTGGCTGTGGAGCAAGCAAGTCGGCGAGGCGTCGCAGGTCAACGCCGTCTCCGCGAACGTATCGCTGCGTCAGCCGATGATCGACGCGCAGGGCCACCCGGTCCGGGTCACCCAGAGCGATCGCTACGTGATCCTCCACGATCTGTTCACCGGCCGGGTCACCTCCATCGACCTGACCCGGATGGGCTTCTCCGGCTCGCTCGACGTCGGCACCGTCGAGGACACGGCCGTCATGCTCGACGGTGCGACCGCGATCGTCGTCGACCGCACGCGCGGCCTCGTCCGCCCGGTCGACGCCGGCAGCCTCCAGTCGATCGGCGATCAGGTACGCCTGCCCGCCCCGTTGGTCGGCGGCGCGTTCGACCAGTCGGGCCGGCTGTGGCTCGGCGTACCCAGCCAGGGCACCGCGATCGCGCTGGTCGTCCGCGATCGGCAGATCGTCGTGGCACGGACCGAGGCGGTGGCCACGCCCGGGCATGAGCAGGCGTTGACCGTCCTCGACCAGGGCGTGCTCGTCGTGGACCGGGGCAGCGACCAGATCGCCGTCGTCGGCGAGACCGCCACCCGCAAGGTCACCTCGCCCGCCCCGTTGGCCAGCGCGGTCGTTCCCGCCCGCACCGTCGGCTCGGCGGCGGCGATCACCTTGCCCGCCGAGAAGAAGATCGTCACCATCGGCGACGTCGCCAAGGGCGCCCCGGTCGCCACGATGTCGCTGACTCCGGCCGAGGCGCAGGCGGCGACGCAGCAGCCCGCCGTCAGCTTCGCGGGCAAGGTCTACGTCCCCGATCAGACCACCGGAACCGTCCGCGTGGTGACCGCCGCCGGTCAGCCCGCTGGGACGATCCAGGTCGGCTCGGCGCAGACGACGGTCGAGATCGAGGTACGCGAGCAGCACCTGTTCATCAACGCGCCGGACACGACGACGGCCGTCATGGTGGACGAGGACGGCAAGACGTCCAAGGTGGACAAGTACGACCCGGTCCCGGAGACCTCGCCGACGCCGACCGCGCAGCCGGCGCCGACGCTCTCGCCCCAGCCGGCGGAGTCGCCGACGGGCAAGCCCTCCGACAAGCCGGGCAACCAGCCGACCAAGCGGCCGCCGTCGCCGAAGCCGTCGCCGACGGTGAAGGTGGAACCGCAGCGCCCGGGTCCGCCGGTGCCCGTCACGGCGCTGGCCGGGGACGGCCGGGTCCGGCTGTCCTGGGGCAAGGCGAAGGCGGGCTCGGCAGCGGTCGAGGCGTACACCGTGACCTGGGACGAAGGTGGCGGCGGCCGGGTGCAGGTCAACGGCACCACCCTGCAGACGACCATCACCGGCCTGACCAACGGCACGTCCTACCGCTTCAAGGTGTACGCGACGAACCAGGTCGGCGACGGCCCGCCCGCCCTGTCCGAACCGGTGACGCCAGCCGCGGCCCCGCCACCGGGTACGCCCAACGCCCCGACCGCCAAGCTGGAGACCGACGCCGACGACTGCTACACCGGAGCCGTGCTGGTCTCGTGGCCGGGCGTGCAGGGTGCGACCGACTACGTGATCACCCCGCTCAAGGGCGGCGCGGCCGGGGCCAACCCGCCGCAGACCGTCACCGGGACCGACGCCCGGTTCGCCGGCCTGACCCCGGGTGACAGCTTCACCTTCACCGTGGTGGCCCGGAACTCGGCGGGCGCGGCGAGCGACGCCAGCCCGCAGAGCAACGAGCTGACGGTGCACTACCCGCCGGCCGCCCCGACCAACGTCAAGGGCCGCCAGACCGGGGCGAACACCTACGTCGTGACGTGGAACGCGGCCGACGGCCACGGCCTGCCGATCACCGGGTACGAGATCCGGGACGAGGACGGCAAGAAGATCGGCGAGACCGGCGGCGGTGGGCGTACCGTGACGATCACCAGCGCGGCCAAGCTGGACTGGGTCGAAGTGGTCGCGTTCAACGACGACGGCGAGGGCCCGTCCGGCTACGACCAGGTGACCCAGCCGGCCGCGCCGAAGATCGCCATCTCCTCGACCAGCGCCACCGAAACCGAGATCACGGTGAACTTCACCGCCGACGGCGACGGGGCCGCCGCGACCTGCACGTTCACCGCAGGTGGGAAGACGGTGTCGGACTGCACCTCACCGGCGAAGATCACCGGGCTGTCGGCTGACACCCAGTACACGGTCACCGCGAAGATCACGACCTTCGCCGGGTCGGCGACCGATACCGCGTCGCAGAAGACCGACGCCGCGCCGAGCGGCAACGGAGCGACCGTGACGTGTACGGACTCCGCGAGCAACCCCGACCCGTCCTTCTGCTCGAAGGGGCTGCCCGTCTACGGCGACAGCAACGACAACGGATCGGTCGTCCGCCGGGTCGCCGACGGAGCGTACATCACCGTGGTCTGCAAGGTCCACGGCGAGAACCAGAACGCCGGGCCCTACAACAACAACAAGGAAGGCGACCACTGGCTCAAGCTGACCGACGGGAACTGGATCTCGTGGGTGTGGCTGCGCTTCGACAACGGTGACGACGTGGAAGCGCTGCCGAACTGTTGACCAGACCGACCGCGCGCGGGCTGACGACGGCCGTCTGCTCCGCCGCCCTGCTCACCGCCGGGCTGCTGCTGGCGTACCGGGAGATGGCGATGCTGGGGGCGGCGGGGCTGACCGCCTTCGCCCTCAGCTCCCTGTGGAGCCTGTCGCCACCCCGGGTCGTCGTCGACCGGCTCGTCGAGCCACGCCGCGTACGCCGTGGTGAACCAGCTCTCGCCACCGCCGACGTGGTGGTGCTCGGCCGGTTCCGTCGGCTGCTCACCTTCACCGATCCGGTGCGCGAGGAGGGCAGCGACCGCGAAGACCTGCCGTCCGGCCGGGCGGCGGTGCTGGCCAAGCCCGGCATCCCGGCCCGGGTGAGCTTCGCGCTGCCGACCGGCCGCCGGGGCGTGTTCCAGATCGGACCGGTCAGCGTCGGGCGCGACGATCCGCTCGGGCTCTGGTCCGTGACCCGCCCGGCCGGTCCGGCCGAGACCTTCACGGTCTGGCCCGCCTGGCATCCGCTCACCCGGGGCGCCATCGGTTCGGCCGCCGAGATCGAAGGCGAACGCGAACTGGTCGACGCGGGCAGCATCACCTTCCACGCCCTGCGCGAGTACGTTCCCGGCGACGACCTGCGGCACATCCATTGGCGTACCTCGGCGCGGGCGGGCACGCTCATGGTGCGCACGCACGTCGACGCGGCGGTCGCCCGGCTGGTGCTCGTCCTGGACGATCGGCTCGCGTCCTATCCGGACTCCGCGGCCTTCGAGGAGGCGGTGGAGGTGGCGGCGTCGGTCGTGGTCGCCACTGTGGAAGGTGGACTCAGCCTGCGGCTGATGCTCGCCTCCGGCGCCGGAGGCGAGCGCTCGATCGGCCAGACCCAGACCGGCCTCGACCAGCTCGCGGCGGTGCGGCTGACCATCGGCGGCGGGGAGGTGGGGGAGCTGCGGGCGCGGCTGACCCTGCACACCGCAGGCGACGCCGTGCTGCTGGTCACCGGGATGAAGGCCGACCTGTCGCTGCTCGGCCCGCTGTCGGCGCGATACCGCAGCGTCGCCGCCGCCGTGGTCGGCCCGCCGCCCGACGATCCACTGAAATGGGCCGTGTTCGCGCCGGCCGCCGACCAACTCGTCAACGCACTGCAGGACCGGTTGTGGAACGTCTCGTCATCGCGCTGACGCTCGCCGTCGCCGGAACCGTTGCCGGCGGCCAGATCGCCGGGCTCTACGCCGGCGGCGAGGCGCTGATCGCGCTCGCCGCGACGTCGGCGGGAGCGGCGCTGCTCGGTCTGATCCCCCGCCGCCGCTGGCACATCCTGGCCGCGGCGGTCGGGCTGGAAGCCGTCCTGATCGGACTCCACCGCTGGCTGCCCGGCCCGATCAGCCTCACGGACTCGGTCACCCACGCGGGAGCACGGCTGCTCACCAGCGCCTCGCCCGTACCATCCCGGGTGGACACGCTCGCCCTGCCGGTCGTCGCCACCTGGCTCGCGGTCTCGGCGGCCTCCGCGCTGGCACGCGGCCGCCGTCCGGGCGCGGCCGCGTTGCCGCTCGTGGCGCTGGCCACGGCGATGCTCGTCCTCGCCGGTCCGCAGGCCGGCACGAACTATCGCCGCACCGCGGTGCTCATCGCCGCGCTCGCGTTGCTGCTCGTCGTGCTCCGGCCCGTTCCGGCTCATACGCGCAGAGCCGTGCCCCGGTTGCTGCGGCTCGCCACCGCGGCGCTGGTCGCCGTGGCGCTCGCCGGTGGCACGCTGCTCCTGGCCCCGCCGCTGCTGACCGGGGTCACCGCGGCCCCGCCCGACCTGCGGGCGTATGTGATCGCACCGGTGCAGGCGCCGCCGCAGACCCATCCGCTCAGCCTCGTCGGCCGCTGGGGGGTGCATCCCGAGCAGCCGCTCCTGCGGATCACCGCCGACCGGCCGGTGACGTTGCGCTGGGCCGTGCTCGGCGACTTCGACGGCACGAGCTGGCTGCCCGCCACCACCTATCGTGCCGCCGGGGGCGACCGTGGTGGGGCGCCGAAACCGGCGATCGCCGTCGACCAGGTGCACGCCACGGTCACCGTCGCCGAGCTGACCGGTAGCTGGCTGCCCGTACCGGACGGGCTGCGCCGGGTCTCCGGCGTCGCGATCGCCGTCGACGAGGAGTCCGGTGCGGTCGCCGTGACCGACGGGTTGCACCCCGGTCTCACGTACGCCGTCGACGCGGCCGTCCCGGCGCCGACGCCGGTGCAGCTGGCGACCGCGCAGCTGCCCCGCTCGGCCAAGTACGACCGGTACCGGGAACTGCCCACCGGCAACACCGGTCGCATCCCCGAACTGGCGTTGACGGCGGCCGGGGACGGCCTGCCGTACGCGCAGGCACTCAACCTGGCGCGGTGGCTCAAGTCGACCTACCGCTACGACCCCCGCGCTCCGGGCGGCAGCGGCTATCCGAGCATCGTCCGCTTCCTCACGGCGACTCCGGCGGCCGGCGGTGGCCGGGGCACCTCGGAGCAGTTCGCCACGGCGTACGCCGTCCTCGCTCGCGCGCTGGGCATCCCGGCGCGGGTGGTGGTCGGATTCACCGCCGCGACGGGCAACGGCCCGGTGACGGTGACCGCCGCCGACGCCCGAGCCTGGCCGGAGATCTACCTCGATCCGGTCGGCTGGGTCGGCATCGACGTCACCGCGCCCCCGGTGACCAGCACGACCGCCCCGTCGGCGTCGCCCCGGCCGTCGCTGTCGGCCGAACCCGAGCAGTCCCCGGGCGCAGGCGAGGACCCGTCGACCGCACCGGACGTGGAGATCATGACGCCGGAGGCCGAACCGCCGGGCGGCGTACGCGGATCGTGGCTCTGGCTGGCCTGGACGACGGCTCTCTTCCCGCTCGCGTTCGCCCTCGTGGCCCTGCTGCGCATCCGCCGCAGCCGCCTGCGGCTCGCCGTTGACGACGACGCGGGCCGCGTACGCGGAGCCTGGGCCGAACTTCGGGACGGTGCTCGGCTGGGCGGCGTACCCATCAGACCATATTGGACCGCGACGGAAGTCGTGGCCGCCGTCAGTGACGCGGTAGCCGTGGAACCGCGCGACGACCTGGCACAGGCGGTGAACCGCGCGGAGTTCGCCGACCCCGACGCGGACCTGTCCGCCGACGGGGCCGTCGAGCAGGCCGCGGATCTGATCCACCGAGTACGCCGAAAGACGAGTCGCCGCCGCCGTCTGCTGTGGTGGATCGACCCGCGTCCACTGTGGTGGCGGTAGCCGATCAGCGAGTGGCGTCGGCGAGGTCTCGCAGGAGATCGAGCACGGCGGGTCTGTCGTCCACGGTGGGCGGCAGGTCGGCCGCCGCCGCCGGGACGACGCGATCCCGGAGGAGGGCGACGAGGTCGGCTCGCGCTTCGGGGCCGTAGTCGTCGAGGCCGAGCCAGCCGAGGTTCTCCTCGACTATCTCCCGCAGCTCGGCGGCCACCTCCTGGTCGGCGACGTGGTCGGCGAGGTAGCCGACGGTCCAGTCGAACAGCCAGCCCGCCGCCGACCACCGCTGCTGCGGGGTTACCTCGATGGTCCCGGACATCAGACACCTACCAGGAATGCGCGCGGGCCGAGCCCGTTGTCGGTGAGGTACTGCCGCACTCTAGCAATCTGCGCGGCCGTGAACCTGGTGACGTCGATCGGGACGCGATCCGCCTTGGCCAGGTGGTCGACGATCCGGACCTGCAGGTTCGCCCACTGCCGGTCGAAGTATCTCGCGTCGAAGTTGCCCACGGCGTCGTAGGTCAGCCCGGAGGCCGGATCCACCCAGTCGACGCTCGGATCAGTCGAGCGTTCGAGTTCGATGCCGAGTTCGTCCTCGATCCGGCGCGCCGTCTCCGCCTCGGCCTGGCGGAAAGTGCCGGTGGCCGGGTCCAGGCCGAGCGCGTGGCGGCGAGCCGCTTCCTCGGCAGCCGTCCGCGCGGGAGGCTGCTGCTGGGCCGGTTGTTGCGAGGCTGACTGCTGCTGGGCCGGTGGCTGCTGCTGAGCCGGCGGCTGCGCGGCCGCACCGGAGCCGCTCGGCGGCGTCGTCCGGGGGCCGGGCGGAGCGGGCGTGCCACCGGTCGGTCCTCCCGGGTTGTTCGGTCCACCGGGACCCTGGTTGCCAGGGTTGTTCGGCCCACCTTGGCTGCCGGGGTTGTTCGGCCTGCGCAAGCGGCGCTGCGGCGGGAGGCCGAGCGTCTGGCGCCGCGCCTGCTCGAAGAGATCGAACAGCCGCCGGTTGCCCCCGGCCAGGCGTTCCAGATCGTCGAGTTCGGACGCCTCGGAGACGGTCAGCGCCCGGAGGGTCCGAGCCTGGACCAGCTCCCGATACCGGTCGCGGACGGCCCGGTTGACCGCGTCGGGTAGGCGCAGGCCGGGCACCGAGGTCGGCAGGTCCGACGGGAGCATCGGCGCCGCCTCGGTCAGCCTGAGGACCTGGTCGAGGCCGGGTCGCTGGACCCAGGTACGCACCCGCCCGAACCCGCGCGCGTACGCCCGGGGATTGATCGGGCTCAGCAGGAGCTTGATGAGTTTGCGGGGGGAGAACGCGCCGACGAAGATGGCGATGTTCGGGTTGGTCTGCACGCCGGCGCGGTCGTTGGCCTGAGTGAACGGCCCGTGGATGTGGTCGTCGCCGCCGTGGACGTCGTCGGTGTCCCAGCCCAGCCGATCGGGCGCGTCCATGATGGGCGAATACCGGTGGCTGTAGCCGACCTCCAGTACGAACGGCTGGAACTCCATCCCCGCGTCGGAGAAGATCTTGCGATAGCGGTTGACGGCCCTCAGCAGGATGAACGCCGACCGGATCGTGCCGAAGCGCTTATTGTCGTCGCGAGCCTTGGCCGCGTCCTCGCGGATCTTGCGGAGGTCCGACATCAGCTTGTCGTAGTCCTCGCTGCCGCTGACCGCGAGGCCCTGTCCGCCGATCCAGACGTAGAACTGCGTGACGGGGCCGATCTTCACGTCGAGGAACGTGCCGATGAACGCATACGTGGTGAAGGAGTGCTTCCGCTCCAGGGTGCCGTCGGGCTCCGTGCGTGCGACGACGCCGGTTATGCCGTCGCCGAGGTTGGCCAGCGACCGCACGGTCGTCGGCCGGGTCTCGGAGTCCTTGTTGCCGAAGGGCAACGGGGTGCCGATGCCGCTCCCGTTCTTGGCACTCACCTCGAGGAACGGCAGCACGCTGAGGAAGTGGGCGATCGCGTCCATGATCGGCCGGCCGGTCAAGGGGAACAGGTAGACCGGCGGCATTCCAGTCGGGCCGAACGGGTTGTTGTGGCCGTGGGTCGGGTCGCTCGGGTCGTTGTTGTCCTTCCACGGGGTGAAGGTCGAGAAGCGGATCGCGCCGAGCCGGTTGACCGCCCGCGTCGCCGTCGTCTTCGTGTACGCGACCCAGGTGTGGCTGCCGTCGGGCAGCCGCAGCCGGGAGTACGCCGTCGTGTTGCTGAACGCGAACACCCGCCACGGACGCTGGTAGCGGGCCTTGCCGGTGAGCAGCGCATGGGGCCGTCCCGCGAGGAACTTCGCCGGCCACAGCACCGAACGGGAGAGCACCGCGAGTCTGCGGCTGCGGATCGCGGCGATCCGATCGAAGCCCAGCCGCGCGATCTTGAAGCGGTTGGCCGCGATCCGTCGCTCCAGGCGGTCGGCCCGGCGACCTGCGATGCGGCGTACGGTCGACTGGAGCGGCTGATGCGGCGGCGTGCTGAGCGATCCGGACGACTCCAGGGCGAGCGTGGGCAGCCGCAAGGCGGTGAAGACCCGCCGTCCCACCGACAGCGTCGGCGTCGGCGTGCTGATCGTCGCCGGGAGCAGCCTCTGCACGGCAGGCCCCAGCCGCGAATCCAGGTTCAGGATGTTGCGGATCCGGCGTGCGGTCGTGGGCGGCACCGCCTGAAGCAGCAGCCGGCGGCGTAGCGCGGAATGCTGCTGGCCGTCCCGCACACCGGCCCGGTGCAGCAGGATCAGCAGGTTCACCAGGACAGCCGGACGGGTGCTGGTGACGAGGAGGTCGGCCTGCCGCTCGATCTGCGCGACGAGGGCCATGTCGGCCGGGCTGAGGCCGTCGGTGTCCTGCCGCAGTCGCCGGGTCAACCGGTGATCGCCGAGCATGTCGGCCGGAGCGGTCTGGCGGTCGTGATCGGTGCGGGCCACGGTTTCCAGCGCCTGAGCCAACGCACCGGTCAGGTGCAACAGAGTGTTCTCCGCCGTCATCCCTTCCGCCACGGTGACGACGACGGACCGGTCGCCCGGGTTGATCTGCACATGGGTCGCCGTACCCGTGGCCAGTGGATTGGCGCGTACGGTGATCGTCACCGGTCCGGTCAGCCCGTCGTGCCGCACGGTGATGATCGTGTCCCGTCCGGTACGCCGATGCGCAGACACGGTCAGCGCCCGCCCGAGCAGGATGTCCCGAGTGCCGGTGAACAGCTGCCGCGCCAATGCCTCCCCGCTGACCGGCGAGCCGACCGAGATCAACTCGTCGATGACCGGAGTGTCCGTCATCAGCCCAGCCCGGTGCTGTTCGAGCAGGATGTCGGAGATCACGCGGCCACGCTCGGCTGCCCTCGCGCTCCGCCGCGCGCCCTCGGCGTACGCCCGCTGCCCGGGATCGGTGAGATCCGCGATCGGCAGGCCGACATCGGCCAGCAGCGTGTCGATCAGAGCGGCCGCGGGCGCGCCGAACAGCTCGGTGACCAGCCGGTTCAGCTCCGCCCGCCGGACGACGTGCTCCGGCTGGTCCTGCCGCAGTCCCATGCCCTCGATCAAGGCATGCGCCTCGGCCGACAACCGGGACGAGCGCGACAGCGCGGTGTTGGCCGACGGCATCGGCCCGGCGGTGGCCAGGCCGGTGGCGACCGCGGCGAGCCGGGCGGCGTGCGCGATCGCAGTCGGCTGCTGCGTGACGGTCAATCCGGCGGTCAGCTGCTGATACCGGCCCAACGCCATCCCAAGCGCCTCGGCCAGGTCGAGCGGCAGTCCTGAGCGCGACATGCGACCCGGCGCGATCCGGATCATCCAGGTCTGGCTGCCAGGGCGAGCCGGGCGTACCTCGGCGATCGAGGAACCGCCTGTCGGCCGGGTATCCAGGGTGATACGAACGGGCCCGTCGCCGTTCGCCCAGGTGAGCAGGAAGTTCGGGGAGTTGCCCTCCTGCTGGACGGTCAGGCCCAACGCCGCGGCCGCCTGGACCAGCGCCCGGCGGTTCGCCTGGAGCGCCTCATGCGGACTGTGGACGGCGAGCATGTCGCCCGGATCGTGGACATGCAACCGGTCGGTGAGCAGGGTGCGTACCAGGACACGGCGGGGTGGCGAGCCAGACATCGGTCGTCCGAAGTCGATGCGCACGTCGCCGGCCACCTGGACGTCGGCGATGTACGCCGCCCGGTCGGCGAGGAACCGGTGCACGTGGACAGTCACCTCGACCACCTGCGTACGCCCGCGGGCGTCGGTGAACCGCTTCTGGAACAGCACGTGAGCGTCGCCCTGATGGCCGTCCTGAACGGACACGCGATCCGGATCGGCGAGCGTTCGCCGGACGGTGCCCCGCTCGGCGTCGAGCTGGTCCGCTGTGGACGGATCGGTACCCCGGCCGCCCAGGCTGTGCAGGGTCGGGCCCCACCTTGCCAGCACGGCGGCCTCTCGCGACGGCTCGGAGAAGCCCAGCGTCGCCGCCGCGCCCCGCAACGCGGTCTGGAGCGCCAGATCCAGGTCCCCACCGGAACCGGCCAGTCGCGGCATGATGATCGAATCCGGGTTGCCGGTCCGGGCGGCGATTTCCGCCAGCAGCTCCGCCCGCCGGGTCTCAGCCTCAGCCAGGAAGGTCGCGTCGAACCCTGCCGTGGTCGGTGACAGCACCGAATCCCGGCTGACTCCGCGCGTAGCCAGTCGGCTCTGGGCGTACAAGCGGACGAACAGCGCGTGGTCGACCGCCGCGATGACGATGCCCGGCAGTTCGTTCTCGGCGATCTGACCGGCCAGGGCCTGGTCGAGATCGGCCCCGGCGACGGCCAGCGTCGCAGCCACGAGCTGCCCGATCTGCTGCCGCCGCTGGTCGACCCGCCGTCCGCGGCCCGGCGGCAGGTCGAGGTCGCCGACCAGCCGGGCCAGCTGCCGTCCGGGCAGGTCTCCGTTGGTCGCCTCGGCCGCCATCAATCGCGTGATCGTGGCGGCCACGTTCGGGTCGGCGGCCACCGCCGCCAGCAGCACACGCAAGACCCGGTCCGCCTCGGACCGGCTCCGGTGCACCAGGCGTACCGCTGCGGCCACGTCGCCGGCCTCGCCCGTCAGGCCCGGGGGACGGTTCGCCGCCAGGACGTGCGAGACATCCGCGGTTCCCACATAGCTGTACGCCTGGAGCACATCCAGGAACACGTCCTGCGCGCCGGAGTGCTCGGAACGGAAATCGGCCCCGCCCAGCCGAACTCGTCCCAGTTCCCGGGTGATCCGCACCCGAGCCTCCGGAGTGGACATATCTAGATCGTGCGCGATGGCCAGCCGGAACGTCCGCGTATCGGCGTCCCAGTCCAGGCGCACCTGCTGACCGGGCGGCAGGACGGCGTACTCGACTCGCAGGGTGCGCGTGGTGTGCTCGTCGAAGCTGATCTCGACGTCCGCGCCGGACACTGTCACCGACGTCTGATGCTCGAACCGGAAATCACTGCCGACCAGCTGCGTCACCAGGGCGGTTGCCTGCTGGTCGGGGCGTCCGGCGTACGCGGGAGCGGGGTTGGTCGCGAAGATCGTCGCCAGCGCGATCCGTCGGCCCGGCGTGTCGTTCGCCTCCCCGGTCAGCACAGTCGCCACATCGTTCGGCGTCTCCGCCGCCCGCACGTACGCCGCCCGCCAGTCCGGCTCCTGCATCAACGCCACGAACGCGTCGACGTCCACCGTGGAGCCCGACGTCATCCGGGCGAGCCGGTTCCAGCGCCGATGAGTGCCACCGGGGCGCAGCCCCATGTCGTCGAGCTGTCGTTCCAGGTCGTCCAGGACGTTGGTGGACGGCGTACCGGTGGCCGACAGCAAGGTGTCGATCCGGCTGGTGAGATCGGCGGCCCCCGTCGCGGTGGGCCGTCCGGCGACGAGGGCATGGCTCAGCCGCTTGCCACCAGTGGGCGCGGTCGCCGCCGGTTGCACCGGTACGCCGTTCTGATCGAAGATCATCGAGTAGATCTGGGCGTCGGGGTCGATCGGCGGGCGGTTCGGATCGCCGGCGGTGCTCCCATGGTCGGCGTAGTAGAAGACGACCTTGGTCTGCCCCGGGTTCGCCGGATCGGGCTCACGCCGGGCGAACACGGCGTACGCGTGCCCAGCCGTGCGATCGTGCGGGTCGACGGTGATCACGAACGCCATGGGCCCGGCGTCGGCGTCGGCGGGCAGCGCCTGGCGGAGCTGTTCCTCCACCTGGGACAGACCTCGCGTGCCGTCGGCGTGCGCCTGGAACTTCGTCCCCGCCCACGTCTCGACCAGGCGGGCGAGGAAGCCCTTGCCGGTGAGGTTGGCCGGCGCGACCGACGGGCGGCCGAAGTAGGTGTGGTAGACGCTCATCAGCCAGAGCAGGCAGTTGTCCGCCCGGCCCGGCACGGTCAGGCCACCGTCGTTCGACGCGTTCATCCACGGGCTGGCCGGATGCGGATGCAGCGGACCCGCTTCGCCCGGGCGTACGCCCAGGTGATGTGCCAGGTTCAGGTCGTCGGCCTGGCTGGCGGGCGTGGCCTGGCCGTTGGCGACCAGGGCGGCCGAGGGGTCGGCCCCCGGGAAGACCCCCGTCGCGGGTGGGGCCGCGGTGACCGGCGCGGCATTCACCGGGCCGCCGCCCTGGTTCGGGCCGCTTGCCGTGGGATTGGTGCCGGTCGTCGCGCCGGTAGTTGTAGCGCTGCTGGTCGTCGCGCCGGTGGTCGTCGGGCCGGTCGTGGACGTGATGGTCGGGCCGGTCGAGGGCGTGCTGGTGGTGGTCGGGCCGGCGGCCGTTGGACCGCTGCTGGTCGTGCTGCTGGTCGGGCCGCCCGTGGGCGTGGTGCCGGGCGGCGTGGCCGTCGCACCAGGCGCGGCCGGGGGAGTGCCCTGCGGGCCGGGGTTGACCGGTTGGCCGCCCGTCGGTCCGGTCGGCCCGGTGGGTCCGGCCGGGCCGCTGCCCGGTGGCTGCTGCCCTCGGACCGCCTCGAACAACGGACCCAATTCCGGGTCCTGCGCCGCCTGGGCTTCGAGACTGCGCAACTCGGTCGTCTCGGCCACGGTCAACGATCCGGTGGCCTGACGGCCGAGCAGGTCGGCGTACCGCTGGGTGAGCGCGGTGTTGATGTCGGCGCGGGTGTCGGGCGTGGCGGCGATGGCGGGCGTCTGAGCGGCGGGCAGCGCGGGACGTGCGTCCTCCAGGCCGAGCGTTTCGGTGAGGCTGGGCCGGTGATACCAGCTCCGGACGAACCGTCCAGCGCCGCGCAGGGCCGCCCACGGGTTGAAGTTGCCGAAGTAGACGGCGATGTTCGGGTTGGTCTGCCAGCCGGACCGGTCGTTGGCCTGGGTGAACGGGTCGTGGAAGTCGTCGGCGTGTTCGACCTGCGGAGTGTCGGGGTTGTCATGCGTGTCGGACACGTCGTGGCCCGTGATGCTCGGTGCCGTGAGCCAGGGCGTGTAGCGGTGGCCGTAGCCGATCTCGACGACGAGCGGCTGGAACTCCGCGCCGTCGGTGGAGAAGATCCGGCGATACTCGTTCAGCAGGCGGGCGAACGCTTTGGCCGCGCGCAGCTTGCGCCCAGCGGCGACATGCTCTCGCCAGGACTCGATGAAGGGCTTCAGCCGCTCCAGGAGTTGCTCGTAGTCCTCGCTGCCGGTGACGGCGAAGCCCTGCCCGCCGATCCAGACGTAGAACTGCTTGACGCCGCCGATCTTCACGTCGATGAACGTCCCGGTGAAGATGTACGCGGTCGAGCTGTGGGTGTGCGAAAGCTCCGGCGACGGGTTGGTCTGGCCGACGACACCGACGACTCCGGTGATGCCGTCGCCGAGTCGGGTGACCGCGCGGATGGTGGTCGGCCGTGTCTCGGAGTCCTTGTTTCCGAACGGGAACGGGGTGCCGATCCCGCTGCCGTCCTTGGCGCTGGCCGACACCAGCGGCAGGTGATCGATGATCGTGGCGATCAGGTCGAGCCAGTGGTTGCCGGTGAGGATGAACGGAACCCGGGGCGGCTGGATGGTCGGTCCGTGCTCGGGCGGCTTGGTGGGATCGCTGTTGTCGGCCCACGGGGTGAACGTGGAGAACCGGATCGCGCCCAGCCGGTTGATTCCACGGCTGCCCGAGGTCTGGACGTACGGCACCCAGCGATGGCTGCCGTCCGGTAGCTGCACCCGGGCGACCCCGGTCTTGGTGCCGAAACTGACGAGCCGCCACGGCCGTTGATACCGGAACTTCCCGGTGAGCAGCGCCCAGCCACGAGCCCGCAAGTACTTCGGTGCCCAGAGAACAGTCCGCAAGGTTCGGCTGCCCCATGTGGTCTGCGCGTTGGCGATCGCGTCCGCGCCCATCCGGCTGATCTTGAAACGGCGGGCGGCGACATACCGCTCCACACGGTTCGCGTTCCGCCCGGCGATGCGGCGTACGGTCGGATGCAACGGCTGGTGTGGCGGTGTGCTGAGCGATCCCGTCGAGTCGACGCCGATCGGCAGATGGACCGTGAACCGCCGCCGTCCGACGGATCGATTCGCCGACGGGGACTCCAGGTTCGGCGGCAGCCCGGCCTCGATCGCGCGCGCCAGCGTCTCGTCCACGTTGAGCAGGTTGTTCACTTGCTGGGCGACGGTGTCCGACAGCAGACGGCTGAGGACGATGCGGCGAAGCTCGGCGTGCGGCTGACCATTTCGGACACCCGCCCGATGGAGCATCACCACCAGGTTGAGCAGCTCGCGGGGATCCTGCCGGGTCGCCAAGGCCTCCGCCAGATGCTGGATCTGTGCCGCGAGCGCCACGTCGGACGGACTGGCTCCGTAGACGTCGTTGTGCATACGCCGGTTCAGCGGGTGGTCGCCGAGGATGTCGGCCGGAATGATCGGCCGCCGGCGGATCCTCTCGTTCTCGCGGCGCTGCGCGCGAATGCGCTCCCGTGCCTCCCGGGTCTGGCCGGGCAGCCGGCGTGGATCCGCGGGCATCGTCTGCCGTGTGTCGACCCGGCCGATGGTCTCCAGCGACCGGGCGACTTCGCCGAGGAGGTGGATCGTCGCGGCGTCGGCGGTCAGCCCCTCGGCGAGGAACACGGTGACCGTGCGCGTGGTGAGGTCGATTCGGGTGTCGGCGGCGATCCCGGCCGGCAGCGTGGCCGTTTCGACCCGAACCGTCACCGGTCCGCCGGCCAGGCCGTCGTGGTTCACGATCGTCGTGGTCACGTCGCCGTCGCGCCGCTGGCCGAGGTCGGTGAGCCCCCGCTCGGTCACGATGTCAGGCAGCGTATTCGCGATGTGGTCGGCGAGATCCGTTCCGGTCAGCGCCGGACCCCGGGTACGCAGATCGCCGATGACCGGAGTCTGCGAGGTCATCCCCGGCTGATGCTGCCCGAGCAGGATGTCGGTCACCGTCCGGCCCAGCCCGCGCACCTCGGCCGCCCGCCGCGCCGCCTCCGCGTCCCGCCGTGCGGCCGGGTCGGTTATGTCGGCGACGGCCGCGCCATTCTGGTCGACGGCGGTCGTGGCGGCGGCGGCCGGTGCGGCGCCGAACGTCTCGGTGAGCAGCGTGTCCACTGCGGACCGGCGATCGGCGTACTGCGGCTGGTCCATTCGCAGCTGAAGATCTTCGACGAGCGCGTGCACCTCGGCCGACAGCCGCCGGGCGCTGGGCGTCCAGGTCGTGCCGGCGGGCGGCGCCGCCACGGTGGCCTGCCCGTGCCCGACCGCGGCCAGCCGGGCCGCCCGCCCCAGGGCCTGCGGCAGCTGCGTCGTCACCCGGCCGGACTCCCGGTCCTGGTGCAGGCCGAGCGCCAGGCCCAGCGCCTCGGCGATGTCGAGCATCATGCCGGTACGCGTCACGCCCCGCGACGGAATGCGGATCTCCCAGGTGGGGTCGCCGAACCGGGGCGGCCGCACCTCGGCGACGGCTCCGCCGCGCACTCGCCCGGTCGTGATGCGTACGCGAGCCGGCCCGTCGCCGTTGGGCCAGGTCAGGTCGTAAGTGGTGCTGTTGCCGTGCTGGACCAGGGTGACGCCCAAGGACTGCAACGCCTGCCGGGTCGCCTCGTTGACGGCACTGTCGCGGGTGGCGGACCGGCGCGCTCGCACCCGATCGGGCGAATCGCGTACCTGCCGTCGGGGGACGAGGCGGGTATCGGAGCGGACCCGATGCGCCGGTTGGCCGTGCATGGGCCGGCCGTGGCCGGTCCGCGTGTCCGGGGTCACCCGCACGTCCGACACGTACGCGGTCCGGTCGTTCACGGAGCGCTGTACGTGCACCGTGACCGCGACGGTGTGCTGGTTGCCCTGCGGGTCGGTGAAGGTCCGCTGGAACAGCACCCGAGCGTCGCCGGTGTCCCCGTCTTGCACGGTGACCCGGGTCGGGTCCTCGATGGTCTGCCGGATCGCGGTTCGCGCGCCGTCGACGATCTCCGCTGTGGACGGTGTGGCGTCCTGACTGCCCAGGGCGTGCAGCGGCCCGCCCCATCGGCCGAGCATGACCGCTTCCGCGCTCGGCTCCGCGAAGCCGAGCCGGGCCGCGGCGTTGCGGAGTGTCTGTTGCAGCGACGAGTCCAGCCGGGCGGCGTTCCCGGCCAGCGGCGGCAGGACGATTCCCTGCGGGTCCGGCCGGGCGGCGTTGGCGTCGGCCCGTCGATTGGTCAGCTCGGTGAGGAGCGCGGCCCGTTGCCGGTCGGCGGTCGCCACGATGCTCGGGGAGAAGGCGGCGTCTCGTGGGCGGATGACCCCGCGTACCTCGTTGTTCTGCGACGCCAGCCGAGCCTGGGCCACGGTGAGCGCGAAGCGTGCGCGGTCCACCGCCGCGATGAGCGACGGCAGCAGGGCGCTGTCCTGCCGGCCCTGGTTGCGGAACTCCTGGGCGAAGCCAACCGCCGCCAATTGCGCCGTCGCCGCGACGAGCTGCAGTGTCCGGGTTCGTTCCCGCTGCGCCCGCCGATCGGACCCGGTCGGCAGGGTGAGATCGGCGAGCAACGGAGCGAGCCGAGACCCCAGCTGATCACCCCAGCTCGCCTCGGCCGCGATGAGCCGGACGATGGCCTCCGCCGCACGAGGATTGGCTCGGGCCGCTTCCTGCAACAGCGTCATGATGCGTGCGGTCTCGGCTCGGGCCTGCTGAGTCAGCCGAACCGCAGCTGCGACGTCGGCGCTGTCGCCCGTCTGGCCCGCCGGGCGGTTGGCCATCAGAACATGCTGGACGTCGTTGACTCCCGCCCCGGCGTACGCCTGGAGCACGTCGCCGAACATGTCCCGGTCGCTGCCGTCGTCGGCCCGGAAGTCCATACCGCCCAGGCGGACGCGGGCGATCTCGCGGGCGAGGCGTACCTGGAGTTCGGCCCGCGCCGCGGGCGTGGTCAAGTCGGCGTCGTGTGCGACCGTCAACCGGAAGCTGTCGCCCCCGTTCCAGTCCAGCCGCACCTGCTGGCCGGGCGGCAGGACGGCGTACTCCACCCGCAGCGAGCGGCTGTAGATCGAGTCGAAGGTGATCTGCAGGTCGTTGCCGGAGCGTGTGACGACGGCCGTGTGCTCGAACCCGAACATCCGACTGATCATGGCGGCGACCTGGTCGATCGCCTGAGTGTCCGGCCGTCCGGCGTACGCCGGAGCCGGGTTCGTGGCGAACGCGGAAGCCAGCGCGACCGTCCGGGCGGCCGACGGGTTCGGGTCGCCGGTGACACCCTCAGCGATGTGGTTCGGCATCGCCGCCGCCCGCTCGTACGCCGCCCGCCAGCCCGGTTCCTGCATCAGGGTGACGAAGGCGTCCTGCTCGGTCGTCGACCCGGCGCTCAGCCGGCCGAGCCGTGCCCAGCGGACCGGCGTACCGCCGGGTCTCAGCCCCATCTCGTCGAGCCGCCGCTCGATGTCGTCGAGGACGTCGGCGGGTGGTGCTCCCGTCGTGGTGAGCAACGTGTTGATCTGGCCCAGCAGATCGTTGACCCGCGAGTTGGTCGGCCGCCCCTGGATCTCCGCGCTCAACAGCGGATCGTCGTCGGCCAGCGCCGTCTCGGGTTGGACGGCCGTGCCGGTGTGGTCGAACATGATCGAGCTGAGTTGCGTACCGGGGCTGACTTGTGGACGCGTGGCTTCGGCGGCGGTGCTGTTGTTGTCGGCGTAGTAGAAGACGACGTGGTTCTCGCCGGGATTCGAGGGGTCCGGCTCGCGACGGGCGAAGACGGCGTACATGTGCGCCACGTTGGAGTCGAGCGGGTCGAGGGCGGCGACGAACGCCATCGGCCCGGCGTCCATGTCGTCGCCCAGCTGCTGGCGTAGCTGCTCCTCGATGTCGGCGAAGCCCTGGTTCCGGTCGCCGGCGGTGAAGGGCGCCGCCGCCCAGGTCGTCAACACGGAGGCGGTGAAACCTCGCCCGGTGCGATTGGCCGGCGCGACGGAGGGATGGCCGAAGTAGGTGCTGTGGACGCTCGCCGCGAAGAGAAGGCAGTTGTCGCTGCGGCCCGCGACCGTTGGACCACCGTCATTCGCGGCGCCGACCCAGGGACCGGCCGGATGCGGATGCAGGGGCGGCACGTCACCGGGGTTGATGCTGAGCATCAGGAAGAGCCGCTGCACATCCGCCTGACTCCCCGCGGCCGTCGAGTCGTCCGGGAGTAGACCCTGCAACGGATTCGGCCCCATCGGCGGCGTACTCGGCGCCTGAGCGTCGTCGTCCGTGCTGGCGTCCGGGTCCAGCGTCAGCGAAGTCGGGCCGGTGATCTGCACCTGTCCGTCCGTCGAGGCGAGCACCTGCGCGAGGGCGTTGGCCCGAGTCGCCTCGTGCGCCGCCATCTGCGCCTGCACGGTGGAGTCCATGACGAGCTTGGCGATCGCGATGGTCACCCGTGGCGAGACCTTGGTCGCGGTCCGGGTCGAGCCGTCGGTGTCACCGCGCTGATCGCTGTCGGCATCGGTGTCGTCGTTCGCGTCTGGCCGCGCGTCTGGCTTAGCAGTCTCGTCCGTGTCGCTGTCGTCGCTGGTGTCGCCGTCGGTCTTGGCGTCCGGGGTCGCGTTCGGCCGCGCTGGCCGCGCTTCCGGCTTGGCGTTCTCGTCGGTGTCGTCGCTGTTGTCGTCGCTCGCGTCGGTGTCGCCGTCGTCGCTGGCGTCGTCGTTGGTGTCGGCCGCGGTGTTCGGGTCGGTCGTGCCGGTCTCGTCCGTGTTCGACCCGGCCTCGGGCTTGGTCGTGCCGTCGGTATCGGGCTGTCCCTCCGACTTGGCGTTCTCGTCGGTGTCGTTGTCCGGGTCGGTCGAGGTGCGCTCGTCGGTGTCGCCTGTACGCCGTCGGCCGGGCGGTGCCACTGGAGCCGTCGGCAGCACGCCGGTGGAGTCGGGTCCGGTGTGCGGAGTGTTCAGGGTGCCGCGTCCGCCGCCGACGGGTGCTGCCCCGGGGACGGTCGGCCGGGTCGGAACCGACGTGGTGGTCTGGTCGCCGTCCGGCGCAGTCTGATCGCCGCCCACGTCGGCGCCCTGCGCGTCCGCGCTCGGCAGGCCCGCCGGGCGCGGTGTGGTCTCGCCCTCGGACGGCGCGAGCGGCTGGCCATCTACATCGGATGAAGGGAGCGCTCCGGAACCCAGCGGGGGTGTGGCGGGTGTGCCATCTGGTCCCGTCCCCGGGGGTGTGGCGGGGGTGCCGTCCGGCCCGGTTCCCGGCGGCGAGGCCGGAACCCCGGATCCCACCGGAGGCGCACCAGGCGCATCCGGAGCGGTCCCCGGCGGCGCGGCCGGCGCCCCTTCGGGCCCAGTCCCGGGTGGTGCTGCGGGTGTCCCGTCGGGCCCAGTGCCAGGCGGTGCTGCGGGACTGCCGTCGGGTCCGGTTCCGGGTGGTGCGGCGGGACTCCCATCCGGCCCCGTCCCGGGTGGTGCTGCGGGTGTCCCGTCGGGCCCAGTCCCAGGCGGTGCGGCGGGGCTGCCGTCGGGTCCGGTTCCGGGTGGTGCGGCGGGGCTGCCGTCGGGTCCGGTTCCGGGTGGTGCTGCGGGACTCCCATCCGGCCCGGTCCCAGGGGGCGGAGTCGACGTGTCGTCGGGCTGCGTACCCGGCGGAGGCTGCGTACCCGCGGGGGCAGGGATGCGGTCCGCGTTCTCGCGGGCCTGGCGAGCGGCGTCCTCGGCGTTGCCTGCGGCGGTGTCCGCGTACTGGGCGGCGGCGGTCGCCTGGGTAGCCCCGCGTTGGGCGATCTCGGCCTGGCGCGTGGCGTTCTGGGCGGCTGTGGCGGCCTCGCGGGCCTGGACGGAGTCGGCTCCGTAGCGGGCGACGGCGGCTTGGGCGGCGGCGTTCGCCTCGTTCGCCCGTTGCTGCGCGGCCTGGGCCTGCTGGGTCGCGGTGTTGGCCGCCTGCTGCGCCTGGGTGGCCTGCTGACGAGCTTGCTGGGCGGCGGTGTCCGCCTGGTTGGCCGCGTTCTGGGCGGCTTGCCGGGCCGCGTTCGCGGCCGCCTGCGTACGCGTCTCCAGGCCGAGCACGGACTTGGTGACGTCCAGCGCATTGCCGGACAGGTCGGCGTTCTCGCTGACCTTGTCGCGGACCATGCCGGAGCCGATCCGGTTGCCTAGGTTGCCGAGGTTGACGTTCCAGTTCTTGTAGACGACGCCGTTGGCGACGGTCTCCGCGCCGACCTCGGTGATGAACTCGTCCAGCGCCCGGGTGCCGAGGTTGATCCCGGTCTTGCCGAGCTTGCTGGTGAACTTTCCGGCGATGTTCTCGCCGATCGGGGTGGCGAAGCTCAACAGCGCGCCGGCCGCGCCACCGATCCCCGACGCCAGGGTCTTCTTCCCGTCCCAGTTCGTCCGCGTGCCCATGGCGAACTGGGTCAGCTGCGCGGTGATGTCGACCCCGGTCTCCGCGCCGATCTCCTTGGCGATCTCCCACTTGATCGCGTGCTTGGCCCACTGCTTGAGTTCCTGCTTCAGCCCTTCGCTCAGGCCGTGCTGGCCGAAGGAGCGGACCGCGTTCGCGATCAGGCCGCGCATGAACGCCCAGATCGCGGCGCGGCCCATCGCGATCCGCATCCCGGCCGCCGTCCACGCGGCCCAGAACGCCAACCAGGCCGTGACCAGGATGACGAAGATCTCGATGATCACGACGGCGACCTCGACCAGCGTGGAGATCTTGTCGTACTCGATGTCGAGGGCGGACTGTTCCAACGAGCCGACCAGCGGGGGGTTGCCGTCGTAGCCGTTGAGGAGGATGTCGACGAGCATCTGGGGGACGTCGTGACCCAGGCTCTGCCACGACTGGGCGAACGCCGCGCCGCCGTCGCCACCCCACGCGGCGACCAGGTCGGCGGCGGCGCTGTTGGCCTCGCTCAGGCCGGACTGCAGCCGTTCCCCCACCGAACGCCAGGCGGCGGCGAGTTCGCGGATCTGGTCCTCATTGGCCTGCGGCCAGCCGCTGCCGCCCGACCCCAGCCAGATCAGGGCGTCGCGGATCTCGTTCCACGGCTCGCCGAAGTCCCACAGCTCGATCACGGCGCCCGTCCCGGTCTAGCCGGGTCAGGCGGGGATGGCGCGGGTGTTGTCGTCCTCGGCGGTCGTGCTGCCGTTGATCGCCTTGTTCACCGCGGCGCCCACCGTGCTCAGACCCTCCGCCAGCGTCCGGGTGGACTCGGTGATCTGGGTGGCTGAGGTGGTGTAGTTCGACCGGAACTTCCGCCCGCCCTCGTCGTCACCGAACAGCGGCGATTGCGCCTCCATGGTCTGGACGAGGCTCAACGCCTCGGACACCACGTCGTCCAGATTGCCCAGCGCGGAGTTCAGCCGGTGAGCGGCGTTCTTGGCACCCTCGGGATCGGGGATGTCGGTCAGATCAGCCATCGCTTCAGCCCTTCCGCAGGATGTCGGCGAACCCGCCGGTGATGGATTCCAGGAGCTGCTCCGGGCTGCCGGTGAAGTCCTTCTGCCCGACGAGTTCCGGTGGCAGCAGCGGTTCACACAGTTCGACCATGCGCTGTTGGGCGGCATCGGCGGCGACCCGGATCGTCTCCTCGATCGTGGCCGCCAGCTCGGCCGAATCAGGCTGGTGGTAGATGCCCGGGTCCAGCCGCAACGACCGGAGCTTGCCGTCGGCGCCGACCACGACCGTGACGAGCCGGTCGGCGGAGACCGCGGTCACCTCGACCGACCGCAGCTGCGCCATGACCGAGTCGAAGCCGGCCGTCGCGCGCTCCACCTGCGACCGCAGGGTCTCGGCACGCGACCGCAAGGCCTCCACCATCTCCCGATCGGCCGCCATACATGCAACGTTAACCGGGAAACGTTTCGAAAGCGATACTTGATCGTCCACAAGCGCCGCCCATGGTGGACAGTCCAGATCGGTGGGAAGATCGTGCGGTGCGTCGTGCGTACCACGCGTTTCTCGTCGGTCTCCTCGTGGGACTGACCGGCCTCGCGCTGCCAGGTCAGCCGGCTCAGGCGGCCGCTCCCTGCTCGCGCGGGCGGGCCGAGGGAGTCCAGGCCGTCCCCGCGTTGCCGTGGGCGCAGCATTGGCTGAACCTGGAGCAGGCCTGGCCGCTGGCCGCTGAGGGCGCCGGGGTGCGGGTGGCCGTGCTCGACACCGGGGTGGACCGGCGGCATCCGCAGCTCGCGTCCGCGGTGCTGCCCGGCCGCGACTTCGTCGACGGTGGTGACGGTCGCGTCGACTGCACCGGTCACGGGACCGGCGTCGCCGGGCTGATCGCCGCGCGGCGCGATGCCTCGGTCGGGTTCGCCGGAGTGGCTCCCCAAGCTCACATTCTGCCTGTACGCGTCATGGAGCGGGTCGAGGACGACGTCAGCCCGTCGATCGTGGGGGCCGGCGTCGACTGGGCGGTGGCGAACGGCGCCCGCGTCATCGTCGTCGCGTTGACCCTGCCCGGCGACGCGCCGGCGGTCCGGGCCGCGATCGAGCGGGCGGTCGCCCGGGACGTCGTCGTGGTGGCCGCCGTGGGGGAGGGCGACGACGGCTACTTCCCGGCGGCGTACGACGGGGTGATCGGGGTGAACGCGATCGGCACCACCGGCGTGGCCGGTACGCAGGCCCGCACCGGCGCGATGGTCGACCTGGCCGCGCCGGGGGAGAAGATGACGACCTCGACGCCGGCTCGCGGGCACACCATCTACAACGGAGGGTCGGATCTGGCGTCGGCGGTCGTGGCGGGCGCGGCCGCGTTGGTCCGGGCGCAACGGCCGGACCTGTCCGGGGCGCAGGTGGCCGCCCGATTGGCCGCCACCGCCGATCCGGCCATGGGCCGCGGTTCGGCGTACGGTGACGGGATCGTCAACCCGGTGCGAGCCTTGAGCGAGCCGCTGACCGAGGTCGCTCCGGTAGCCCCTGAGCGGATGCCGTCGCCGCAGGCCAAGACGCGACCGGCGGTGGGCGTGGGGCCGGTCGTGGCCGCGGCCTGCGCGATCGGGACGGTGGTGGTGATCGCGGTGGTCGTGCTGCGGCGGCTGCGCCGCCGGATGGCGTTGGCGTGGAACGAGCGGAGGCCGGTGTGAACATCACGGAGGCGCAGGCCCGGGACATCGCGCAGAACTGGGCGCGGGGCTATCACCCGGAGTCGCAGATCTGGCTGCATCCGTTCGAACTCGGCTATGTCGTCGGCCGGGACACCCCGGAGTACGGGCCCGAGGACGGCATCATCCTCGACGCCCATGTGCGGGCGATCATCGACGGCGACACGGGTGCGGTGACGGTCTGGTCGGCGCTGCCCCCCGAGGCGGTCGCCGACGCCTATCGAGCCGTACGCCGTGCGGCCGACCGGTTCTCGCCGCAGACGCTGGCGCTCCTGCGGCTCGCCGGCTGGCGACCCGGCCGTGACGCGGCGTCCGCAGTGGACCGGTGGTGGAGCCGTTGCGCCCCACCCGGTACGCCGCTGCCGAATCCGATCAGGACGGTTCTGCGGGAGTTCGCCGCGTTGCGGATGGCGGCCATCGGTCTCGCCTTCGAACCGACGTCACCGTCGGCGACCGAACCGGTCGACATGTTCGACCACAACGGTCGGCCGGCGCTGGTCGTGGCCCGCATGGGCAAGGCTGAGCTGATCGTGGACGCCGCTGGCGGCGTCTTCCGACGCGACGGAGACGCCGTCCAGCCGCTCGGCGACGACTTCGACCAGGCACTGGCCCGGGTTTTGGGCCGCACCGCCTGACTCATCACATCGCCGGACTCGCCGCACCGCAACGCCGCGAGCGTGTCAGGGCGTGGGTGGGAGGAGCGACCGCAGCGCGTCGCCCATCAGGGTCGCGTCGAGCAGCACGTGTGGTGCCACGACCAGGTGCGCCTGCGGGTCCTGCGCGGTCGGCGGGTCGAGGCGGAAGTCGGCCCCGCCGGGGAGCGGTTCGACGGTCAACGCGATCTCGCCGCGCTGGCGCCCGTTCGTCCAGCGCAGCGTGTGCGGGTCGACGAACTCCAGCATCCGCAGGCGTCCGTCGTGGCTGCCCAACTCGTGCGCCATCGCGTCCAGCTGGGCGAGGACGGCGGCGTGCAGCGGGTCGCCGGTGAGCGCGGCGTTGACGGCCTCGATCACCGGGGCGTTCGCCGTGGTGACGGGCGTGTTCGGGCCGATCCGGCGCAGGTGGCTCAGCGGGGTCAGGTCGAGCCGATAGCGCCGGTCGAGGTATGCCGCCGCCGCGTCCCACCGGGGCTGGCTGCCTTCCTGGACGGCGAGCAGGCCGAGATCGGCCAGGGCGGTCACGATCGAGGCGCGTACGAGGTCGGGCTGGATCGCCGCCGGCACCGGGAAGCCGTCCCGGGCCAGCTGATTCGCCCGGCTGAGGTCGGTGACCCGCAGCTGCAGGATGTCGAGGGCGGCCCGGTCGGCGGGATTGATGTGCACCCGGCCAGGACGGTTCGGCCCCGGCCGCAGCCCGAGCGGGCGGAACCGGTCGGCGATCCGGCCCGGCCCCGTGACGGCGAATCGGAGGTTCCGGTTGGCCTGCTGGCGGGCTTCCTGGCGGGTGGGCCGGGGTGGGTCGATCGTCGCGGGCGCGGGCTGCACTTCGCGGCTGAGATGGCGTACTGCGCGGCCGAGTCCCAGCAGTTCGTCGGCCAGGCCGAGGACGTCGGTCGGTAGCGCAGCGGCCGCAGCAGCCAGCTCGCGGCGTTCGTGCGCCCGTTTGTAGATCGGGGTCAGGTAGCGGACCTGCGTCTCACCGCCGGCGAGCGCGGCCTGCGCGCGTACCGCGTTCGTGATCAGTTTCCGGACGACGGTCGCGTGGATGTCCTTGAGCGCGGCGAGACCGATCCCGCCGACGGCGTACGTGAGGACTCGGGCCACCGTCGACCAACCGTGCTTGATCACCAGCTGCGTCAGGGCGTACACCTCGTTGGCCCGGCCGAGGTCCATGTCCTCGATGCGCTGGAGGATCGCGGCCCGCGTGTCGCCGCGCGTCATCCGCGCCACGAGCCGGCGGCCGATCCGGCGCGGGTGCCGGATGTGCTCGACCGGCGTCCGGCCGGTCAGCTCTCGTTCCAGGTCGTCGATCTGGTGCAAGGCGTCCTCGACCGCACGCTGGGCGTCCCAGGCTTCGAGCGCCTGGGTGTCGGCGACCTCGTGCGGCTTGAGCGTGCTGCGGTTGATGCCGTAGGTCCAGCCCCAGGTGATGTTGCTCGCGGCGACGGCGACCACGTACACGAACGGGGCGAGCAGGGCCTTGCCGGGCTTGGCCAGCACGGTGATCACCGCCTGGAGCGAGATCGACTGGGCCCCGGTGATACCTTGCTGCGGCCCGGTACGCATCCGGTTGGTTCCGGGTGGCGGCGTCCCGTCGCGGTAACCTCGCCCGCGCAATGTGTAGGTGACTTCCCGGCCGTCGATCGTGCGGCTGCCCGGGCGACGACGCCCGAAGACCCCCTTGAACCGGCGGTGCCACTTCATGTCGGCCATCTTGTCGGCGACCTCGGCCCGCATCGCGAGGCGCGCGTCGAGCAGCTCCGTACGCAGTCGCCGCAAGCGATCCAGCAGCGCGGCCTGCTCCTGCGGCGAGAGCGCGGCGACCTCGGTACGCCGCCCGTGCAGTGCCCTGAGCACCTGATCCAGCGTCTTGGCCAGCACATTGCGCCGGGTGTCGGGGGCGAGGCTGGTCTCGTGCTTCGTCCGGTCGTCGCCCGTCTTCTCCAGGTTGTCCTGGCGATAGTCGACCTCGGCCTGGCCGTAGCCGGAGGCCATGATCTCGCCCGCCAGCACCTGCGCCATCTTGATCAGCCGCGCTCCATCCACACCGGACGGATCCAGCAGCGCCGGAGCGAGGGAGCTGGTGACGCCGCCGGCTGTCGCACCCGGAACCCGCTTCTGCTGCCGCCTGACGGCTGCCGGGCTTCTTCGGCTTCCACGCCCGCCGCTTCGGCTTCTCGCCCGCCGACTTCAACTCCGGCGGATCCTGCTGGGCCGCCCGGGTGGCCGCCGAGCGTTTGTCCGCCGTGCCCTGGACGGGTTCGCGGGTCGCGCTCCGGACGGCGCTCATCAGGCTCTGATCGGGAGTCCGGCCCACCTCCGGGTTCACGTCGTACGCCGACTGCGTGGCGGCGGTCGCGGTGACGGCCCGGCGGGCGAGGTGGAAGACGATGCTGACCGTGCTGGCGTCCGGCGGTCCCCACATCCCCTGCTTGAGTCGCGTGAGCCGGCCGTACCGGAAAATCGTGCGCGCGTCCTGGTCGAGCAGGTTCTGGATGACCGCCCGGACCTCGGCGACCGCCGCCGTCTGCGGTACGCCCTGGCTGAGCAGCATCTGGATGGTCATGAGACGGTCGCGCAACGCCGTCTGCAGCATCGGCTCGGCCGCGAGCAACAGCCGCGCGATCTCGTCGACCTCGGCGGCCGCCCGAGCCGCGAGCCGATCGGCGTCCTCGTCGCGCTGGGCCGTGCCGTCCGGTCGGGGCGTCTGGGTGAACGCCAGCTCGGCCAGGGCGGCGGCCATCTCGATGTCGATCACCGTGTCGGCGGCGTCCTCCCGCAGCGACAACCGGATCGTCCCGTCCGGCTGCACGTCGAGGCGTACGGCGGCGTGGCGGTCGGCGGCGGTCAGCCCGAGCCGCCGTGATCCCGGGCTCACGGCCAGGCCGACGGTGATCTCCCGGCGCGCTTGGCCGGGGTGGAGCGGCGGCAGCGTCACCCGCAGACCGATGACCCGGCCGCCCTGCGTCACGGCGGTCGAACCGACGATGAAAGCTGTGCCGTCCCGACGGGCGAGGGTGGTGGCCGCGCGCGCCGCCCGCTGGCGTACGTCGGCCTGGTTGGGGCGTGCCCGCGTGTCCAGCACCCGGGCGGCGATCTGCTCCCGCTGCGACGCCGTACGCCCCTTCCACCAGCGCTTCAACGCCCGGCGTCGCACCGGGTTACCCGACTGATCGGTCAGCAGACCCATCTCGGCGAGCATGCGCGTGACGCTGTCAGCGGCGGCCACCTCCTGCCGTGCACGCCGTTGCGCCGGCGTGGCGGTGGGATCGGGCGTGACGAGATCGGCCTGCCGACCGTAGGAGAACGCGGCGGCGAGCCGGCTGAGCATGCTGTCGTCCCGCGCGGTACGCCGCGCGTACCGGCGAGCCTTGGCGCGAGCGTCCAGTTTGGCCCAGCGTCTGCGCTGGACGTGGTAGACCTCCGAAGCGGCGTCGGTCAGCGCGTGCGCCACGACCTCGGCGAGCCGAGGATCGCCTGCCAGCTCCGTCGAGATCTCCACAACGGACGTCGACGTGACCGACGCGTTGCTGATCGAGGCATGCGAGGCGGTGGTCGCCTGATACGCGACACCGTCCGAAGTCGCCCCGAAGGTCACCCGGACGCTGAAGCGCGTGCCCGCCCCCGTACGCCACGACGCCGGCCGGAACTCGACGACGAGCTCGCCGTTGCGTATCTCCACCCGTCCCGGTCCCCACCGGCCCGTCAGCTGCGGCGCGACCTGGCGTACCGCGGCTTCCAACTCGGCGGCGCGGGTCACGGCGAGCGCCCGTGCGTCGGCCGTGTTCCGGGCACCCGGCAGGATCGCGCTGATCGTGTGGTGGCCGTTCTCCAGTTCGGACACAGCTTGGTCGAGCTGCACCAGTGCGTCGACGCGTGTGTCGGGGTCGGGATCGAGCAGGGCGTCGGCCAGCCCGTCGAGGCGCGTCCGCACCTCGGCCGACTGCCGGTCCAGCGCCGCTACCGTCGGCGCAAGCGTGGCGGCGACGGCCTGCCGAGCGGCGACCGCCTCCGGCGACAGCCGGCTCGCCTCAGTGGGGCTGACCAGCCCGGACCGGATGTCGGCGCGTACCGTCGCGGCGGCGCTGATCGCCGACCGGGCACGGCTCGCCAGATCCGGAATCGCGGCGGCCTCCTGGACCGCGTCGTCCAGTTCCCCGGTCAGGCTCGTGAGTGGACCGATCGCGTTGGTCAGCGCCCTTCGGCCGCCCGGTTGGCGTACCAGGTCGAGGACCTGCCGCGTCGCATCCTGCACCGCCTGCCGGCGGGCGGCCAGGTCTGCGGCCACCGCCGGCGGCACCGCGCCGAACAACTCCCGGAGGCGGTCCTCGGCTGCCTCCACCTCGGACACCACCCGGTCCGCTTCGGTCAGCGCCGCGTACGTGATCGCCAGCAGCGTCGCGAGCGACCGAAGCGCGTGCCGTTGGCCGGTGGCGCGGACGGCGTGCTGGGTGAGCTGCTCGAGTTCGCGGCGTCGGCCCGCTCGATCGCCGGGGGAGTCGGCCAGGCTGGGCGCGACTGCCGCATCATCCATACGCGACTCACTCGCCGCCTCCTGGAGCAGGCCGAGCGGCGACAGTGGAGCCGCAGCCGGCCCGGCGAACGCGTCGGCGATCAGGTCGGCGGCCGTCGCGAGTTCCTCCGCGTCATGCCGATGTTCCTCCAGCGCGAGGATCACCCGCCGCGTCGTCCGGGCCGGCAGCCGGTAGATCGCCGCCACAACCGCCGCGACCTGATCATCCAGCTCGGTTGCCGACGCCTGTCCGGACCGGATCAGCGCGGCGAGCGCGCGGATCTCCGGCACGACCAGGCCGCTCACCCGCAACGCGGCCGGCGCGCTCAGCTCCTCGCCATACCGCAGGCCGCCCAAGGTGATCACGGCTGCGGTCAGGAACTGGGTCGCGTCGTGGGTCGCGGCCGCGTCGACCCACGCGGCCACCGCGTCGGCGAGCGGCGTCACGGCGGCGGCGAGATTCTGGGTGGTCGCTGCCAATTCCTGAGTCGTACGCGCAGCGCCGATCTCGCTTACGGCGGTGTGATGGGCAGTCTCCGCGACGGGTCCGTTGGCCGCGATCGGATCGAGCAGCGCCGGGTCCACTCCGGTGACGAGATCGCGAGCCAAGGTGGTCTCGGCGCTCGTCATGGTGCTCTCCGCCGCCAGTACGCCGTCAGCCGCAACTGCCATCGCCGCCGCGAACTCCCGCGCCTGCTGGCGAGCCGCCGCCAGGGGAGCGATGTCGCCGATCCGATTGAGCAGCGCACTCGGGTCGGCGGCCAGCATCCGCAGCGCCGCGTCCGCGTCGAGCGCGCCGCGAGCGGCGTTCCGAAGCGCAGTCCCCACTTCGGCCGGAAGCCCACGGTCGCCCAGTTCGGTGAGGTGGTTGTCCAGCTGCGCATTCGCATCCTGATCACGGCGTACGCCGTCGGCAAGATCGGCGGAGACAGCGGCGAGCGCCCGATCGAGCGCCGCCATGCTCGTCTGCACGTCCACAGTGGCTCCACTCTGGACGGCCGCGGTGACGCCCTGGAGGGCCGGAAGGACCGCACTGAGGAGGAGCCGCCGAGCCGTCTCGGACGTCGGGAAGTCGCTGATCGCCTGCAACACCGCCGTCACCTGACCAAGGGCGACGTTCGCGTCGGCCGGCGACACCGGACCGGTCGTGCCCGGCAGACCGGCGACCAGCGCATAGCCGAGCCGGACGTCCGGCTGCGTCGCGTCACTGCTGATCGGTACGGGTTGTGCCGTCTGGTCGAGGGTGAAGACGAAGATCTCGGTGCTGAGGGTGATGGGTGGTCGTTCGCCGAGTTCGACCGCGTAGACCGTGCCCGTTTGCACGTCGACATAAGTGAGCTGCGGTTGGCCGTCTTCCACAACGACGGTGAGGGCGTAGCGGTGGGCGACGGCGCTGCCGGGCGGCCGAGCGATGATGGACGCCACCGCGCCCTGACCGCTGGTCAACCCAGCGGCGATGCTCACCAGCGCCGCCTCGACCTCGGTCAACCCGGCGACCCCGTCGGACAGCCGGGTGTGCGGAGTCCCAGCCCAGTCCTCCGACCGCTGCGCCGGTACGCCGACCCGGCCCACGGTGGCGGCGGCCACGGCCGGGTGGCCGAAGAACGTGGACAGGAACGCGTTGATGCCCGAGTCGCAGTTCGTAGCGCGGCCGGGCACCGTCGAACCGCCGTCGTTGAGGTGCTGGACCCAGAGGTCGCGGGGGTTCGGGTAGAGCAGCGGACGGCCGTTGGCGTCGGTGGGCAGCAGGCTGATCAGGCGCTGCACGTCGGCTCGGCTGGCCGGGACCTCGCCGTCGAGCCGAGTGTCGCCCACCGGTACGCCCCGGCCGAGCCGAACCTCGCCGGACCGGGTGGCGTCCGGGTCGTCGCGGGAGTCGGGGTTCTCCTCGCCGGTCAGGCTCAACGACGTCGGCCCGGTGATCTGCACCTGGCCGTCGGGGGAGGCGAGGGTCCGCGCGACCGCGTTCGCCCGGGTGGCGATGTGAGCGGCGGCCTGAGCTTGGACCGCGGCATCTAGGACGACCTGAGCCAAGGCGATGGTCGCAGCCGCCCCGAGCCGCCGCTCCGGCTTCGCCACACCCTCGACATCAGCCCGACCACCGGTGTCCGGCTGCTTCCTGGCACCCGCCGTGTCGTCGGGCTCGGCTCCTTCGTCGCGGTCGGTCCGCTCGTCGGTGTCGGTCCGCTCCTCGGCGTCGGTCCGGCCGTCGGTGTCGGTCCTCTCGTCGGTGTCGCCGGGCTTGCGTCGGCCGCGCGGTCCGGAGGTGCGCGCGGGCAGCTCGGTGGTGCGGGTTGCCTCGGCCGTCGGCTGGCCTTGAGCCGTGTTCGCCCGCGTTGGTGCGCCGGGCGAAACACCCGTCGTGTCGGTGCGGCCGGTACTCGTGCCGTCGCCGGTGGACATGCTCGCGGCGGGCACGTTCGCTTGCGGCACGTTAGTGGTGGGCGCGGTGCCGGAGCGCATGGTTAGGGTGGACATCGGCGCGACGGGCATGGCTGCATAGGTAGTCGGCAGCACATCTGGGCCGGTGGCTTCCGTGGATCCGGTGCCGTCCAGATCGGACCGTGGCTGCGTGTCGGGGCCGGCGGGCACCGTCTGGGTGCCGCCCTGGTCGCCGTGCGGTGCCGTCGGGGCGAGACCACCATCGCGGGACTCGGGGCTCGGCTGCGAACCAGGCGGCACCGTCGGCGCGTCCTGCGAACCGCCCGCAGGTGCGACAGCGGGAACACCGCCGGATCCGTTCGCCGGGGGCGCCGACGGACCACCTTCGGGTTCCGGCTGAGCATCCGGCGTGACCGGTGGAGCGCCCTCGGGTTGCGTGTCCGATGGGACGGGCGGAGCGCCCTCGGGCTGAGTACTCGGTGGTGGCGCACCTGTATCGCCAGGCTGTGCCGGCGTCGATGGAGTGCCTTCGGGTTGAGTGCCCGGCGGCGAAGTCCGGGTCTCGTCGGTGCTGGGCGGAGTCTCGGGCTCGGCGGCGGGCGGCGTTATGCGATCGGCGACGCTGCGAGCCTGCTGGGCGGCGGTATCGGCGTGCTTGGCGGCGTCCTCGGCCTGCTGCGCGGCCGCAGTCGCCTGGGTCGCACCGCGTTGCGCGATCTCGGCCTGACGCGTGGCGGTCTGAGCGGCAGTGGCCGCCTCCCGGGCCTGAACCGAATCGGCTCCGTGTCGCAGCACGGCGGCTTGGGCGGCAGCGTTCGCGTCATCCGCCCGCTGCTGCGCGGCCTGTGCCTGCCGGGTGGCCGTCGCAGCTGCCTGCCGCGCCTGGGTCGCCTGCTGGTGAGCCTGCTGGGCGGCGGCTTCTGCCTCGCTCGCCGCGTTCTGAGCCGCCTGCCGGGCCTCGTTCGCTGCGGCCTGCGTACGCGTTTCCAGGCCGACGGTGGCTTTGGCGATGTCCAGCGCCCGGCCGGACAGGTCTGCCTTCTCGCTGGTGTAGTCGCGGACCACCCCGGAGCCGATCCGGTTGCCCAGATTGCCGAGGTTGACCCCCCAGTTGCCGTACACGACGCCGTTGGCGATGGTTTCGGCGCCGATCTCGGTGATGAACTCGTCGAGGCCGCGGGTGCCGAGGTTGACCGCCGTCTTGCCGACCTTGCTGGTGATGCCGCCCGCGATGTGTTCGCCGATCGGGCTGGCGAAGCTCAGGACTGCTCCGGCTGCGCCGCCCAGGCCGGAGGAGACCGTCTTCTTGACGTCCCACTCGTGACGGGTGCCCTTGCCGAACTGGACCAGCTGGGCGGTGATGTCGACGCCGGTCTCGGCCCCGATCTCCTTGGCGACCTCCCATTTGAGGGTGGTCTTGGCCCACTGCTTCAACGATTGCAGTAGCGCTTCGCGGAGGCCGCGCTGGCCGAACGAGGCGGCGGCGTGGGCGATCAGTTCGCGCATGATGGACCAGATCGCCGCGCGGCCGACGGCGATGCGGGCGGCGGCCGCGCCCCAAGCGGCCCAGAACGCGATCCACGCGGTGACCAGGATGACGAAGATCTCGATGATGACGACCGCGACCTCGATCAGAGTCGAGATCTTGTCGTACTCGATGTTCAGGGCGGCGTCTTCGAGCGACTGGGCCAGGCCAGGGTTGCCGTCGACCCCGTTCAGGATGATGTCGACCAACTGCTGAGGCAGCTGGACGCCGAGGGTCTGCCACTGCTCGGCGAAAGTGCTGCCGCCGTCGCCGCCCCACGCGGCCATCAGATCCGCCGCCGCGCCGTTGGCCTCGGCGAGCCCGGACTGTAGGCGTTCGCCGACCGATTGCCACGCCTGCGCCAGGGTACGGATCTGGTCCTCGTTGGCCTCCGGCCAGCCGGAGCCACCCGATCCCAGCCAGATCAGCGCGTCGCGGACCGAGTTCCACGGCTCGCCGAAGTCCCACAGCTCGATCACCGCATACCCCCGGCCGTGGTTCTGGGCTAGCTGGGGATGGCGCGAGTGTTGTCGTCCTCGGTCGAGGAAGTGCCGTTGACCGACTTGTTGATCACGCTGCCCACCGTGCCCAGCCCGTCGACCAGCGACTGGGCCGAGGTGATGATGGTGCCGGACGACACGTCGTAGTTCGACCGGAACTTCCGCCCGCCCTCGTCGCCGCCGAACAGCGGTGCCTGGGCCTCCATCGACTTGACCAGGTTCAGCGCTTCGGTGACGACGTCCTGCAGATTGCCTACGGCGCTGTCGAGGCGCTGGGCGGCGGTCCGGGCGCCGTCGGGATCCGGCACATGAGTCAGGTCGGCCATCGCAGCCTCATCCCTTCCGCAACAGGTCGGCGAACCCGCCGGTGATCGACTCCAGGAGTTGCTCCGGACTGCCGGTGAAGTCCTTCTGCCCGACGAGTTCGGGTGGCAGCAGCGGCTCGCACAGCTCGACCGTCCGCTGCTGGGCGGCGTCGGCGGCGACACGGATCGTCTCCTCGATCGAGGACGCCAGCTCGGCCGAGTCCGGCTGGTGGTAGATGCCCGGATCCAGGCGCAGGGAGCGGAGTCTGCCGTCGGAGCCGACGACGACCGTGACGAGCCGGTCGGCGGAGACCGCGGTCACCTCGATCGACCGGAGCTGCGCCATGATCGAGCCGAAGCCGGCCGTCGCGCGTTCCACCTGCGTACGCAGCGTCTCGGCCCGCGATCGCAAGGCCTCCACCATCTCCCGATCAGGCGCCGCCATGACGTCAACGCTAAGCAAGATCGGCGGGCGACGGAGGGTCTATTGTGGTCAGATCACAACATTCACGACGCGTCGACGCCCCGTTCATCTGCGGTGCGGCGCGTTCAATCGGCGAGCGGCGTCTTCACCTAGATGACGGGCGTGGAAACAGCGAGGTCCGAACAGGACGGTCAAGACGACGAAGCCGCCGTGGGCGTACCCACGGCGGCTGTCGGATCGATGAGCCGGGAGAGCGTCAGAGCGTGTGCGAGCGCAGGATGCTGACGACCTGCTGCTCGGTGTCCTGCATGTTGGTGTTCACCTTGGACACGCTGGTGGCGATCTCGCCGTGGGCGTAGTTCAGCAGCTGCTGCGCCTGGTCCCAGTCCTGCTTGACATCGACGTAGGTGGCGTCGGCGTCGCCCTCCCAGCGGGAGAGGATGTCGGCCAGCTGCGTCTTGAGCCGGTTCAGCTCGTCGAGCACGTCCTCGGACGCTTGCCGCATGGCGGCGACGCCGGTGTCGATGGTGTCGAACTCATAGCGAATGACGTCTTCGTAACCCATGTCAGCTCCCTCAGCCCAGCGTGGTCCCGATCAGGCCGACATCCGGCAGGTCGATCATCTTCTCGCGGTCGAGCTCGCTCGTGTCGTAGGCCTGGTTGCCCTTCTGGATGAGTTCACCCAGGAGCCGGAGCGATTCGTAGATCTTCTCGACGGCGGCGTCGTACGCGTTGTACACGAGGTTGAACTTGGTGGACGCCGTGCCCTTCCAGCCGTCGCCGTACAGGGCCTGAAGCTTGTTCACCAGCGCGGTCTGGATCGTGTTCAGGTGGTCGTACGTCGTGTTGATCTGGGTCGTGGCCCGCGCTAGATCCTCGATACTGAGCTGTACTGCCATGCCTGCCTCCCATCGTGGCGTTCCCCCTGGGTGGGGAGTGTGAGCCCCGAACGCGCGTCCGCCGCTGCGCCCCGTGGTGTGGCGTAAACGATATCGGCTACGGCCGGGGCCGAGAAGTGTCCACAGGTGACATTGCCGTTACCGCTGCTTGGCGGGCGGCTTGCGGGTCGAGCGCGACGCCTTCGGACAACCGGTCCAATAGGGACGATGGCAGGAGCACCGGGGTTCCGGCGTACCCGAGGGCCACGGCGGTCTGATCATCCGGGACCGCGTGCCGCACCCCGAGGTCGCTGATCAACATGAGCGGTCCGCCGGTCGCCCCTGAGCTGGCCATCGACCGGACCATGACGGCGTGCCCGGGTTCCATCAGGACGGCGTCGGCGAGGGGCATCCCGCCGCGGCCGGACGCCCGCCGGGGAGCGACCATGGCCGCCCGGAGCGGGAGGCCGCCGCCGGTCGTCAGAGACACCTCGTCGCCCAAGATATTGGCACAAACGATGCCATCGTCGCCGATCGACGCGAACTTCGGGATCTCCCGGGGCGGTGCGGTCCCGACGAACGCCATGGGCTGCATGATCTCGACGCCGGCGAGGCGACCGGGATCCAGCGTGACCGGCTCGCCGCGTACGCCGCGGATCAGCGCGCTCTGCAGGGGCGTGATCTCTTGCAGGCCCTCGCGCCGGGCCAGGTACGAGCGATCGCCCACCCGGACGATCTGCCCGACCTTGACGCCGTCCAGCTTCGGGGCCGGTTCGCCGAGACCCACGACGTCGATCGGGCCGAGCGCCGCTCCGAGCGGGATCGGGGCCAGCCACGCGTCGCCCACCGGGAGTCCCTGTTGGACGGAGAAGCCCAGCGCGGGCAGAACGTACTGCGGCTCGCGTACGGGGTAACGACGGCCGGACCACAGGACGTAGCGGGTCCCGTCCGGCCCGGCCAGCAGCACCGCGCTCTCGCCCAGCGCGGTCGCCCCGGTCGGCTGCGCGCCGGCTAGCACGATGGTCACCGCGGCGGGCCGCCCGGCGGAGTCCTTCCGGATGGCGGTGCACAGGTTCCACGAACCGGTGAGGTACGCCTTGGCCGGCACGAGGTCGCTCGGCGCTCCGGGTAGGCCGAGCAGGGTGCCCTTCGGCCAGGTCAACGAGGCGCGGGCGACCTTCACCGAGTCGCTGCGACCCAGGATCAGGGCGGCCGAGGCGTAGTTCGCCACCGGGTAGATCGTCCGGGACGCCAGGTCGCACACGTACGGCGCGCCCGACTCCTTCTCGACGATCACCGATTCGCAGCTCTGCCAGGCCTTGCTGCCGCTGGGGAAGATCAGGCCGATGACGGCGGTCGCCCCGAGCGCGATCGTCAGCAGCATGATGCCGGCGAAGATCGTCCCGCCCGCTGCACGGCCTGCCCAGTCGAGCGGATCGGGCCGGTGCGCCACCATCGCCTTGATCTGGCGCTGGTGCAGGTACTGCCGGGACTGGATCAGATCGCGTCGGCTGAGCATCGTCAGCCGCCCAGTCCACGCATGAAGCCGAACAGGCCGAGGACGAGCGCGGCCAGGATCGGCACCGCGGCCGTCGCCAGGAAGGCCGACCAGTCGCCCAGCCGCCCGAGATGCGGCGACGGCGTACGCCGGGAGAACCGCCGTCCGGCCGCGAGCGCCGCGAGCGCGAAGGCCAGCCCGGCGGCCACCACCGCCGCGGTCGCGCCCGCAGTGCCGCCGATGCTGCTCCAGGCGTACCAAAGGAGACTCACGACAGACAGCAGCCCCACGGCCAGCAGCGGTACGCGATGCCGGACAGTGGCGAAAGCCCGGGATCGCAACGCGCAGATCAGCCCAAGCGCCCCGACCAGCGCGACGCCAGACGGGCTGGGGTGGGCCGTCAGGAGCAGTACGCACGCGGCGAGGGTGGCGCACGCGCCGCCGAGCAGACCGGTGAGCAGGCGATCCGAGCGCCGGACCGCCTCGTTGAGCACGTCGGCGGGCGGGTTGGCGGCCTCGGCCTGGCCGGTCAGGGTGGGCACGGGTGGGGTCGGCACACCGCCGACGGCCATCGCCCACCGGGGGACCGTCATCAGCGCCATCGCGGTCAGTCCACCCACGACAGCGGCCGATCCCTCCACAGTGGCCCACTCGATCGCGTTGAGCAGCGCGACGATGCCGAGGCAGGCGCCGAAGGTGGCTCCGGCGGTGAAGAAGACGTCGTCACGGATCAGCGCCCGGCCGATCGCGGCGGCGAGCAGCAGCCCGGCGAGCCCGGCGGTCAGCGGCCAGGGGCGCAGCAGGTCGTCTGGGCCGGGCGCGCTGACCAGGACCGCACCGAGCGCGGCGTAGAGCATGGCGAACGGGGCGGTCAGGCGGGCCGCCGAGACACCCGGATCGAGCCGCTCGTCGATCACCGCCGCGCCCAGCAGGACGGCCGCCACAGCCAGGGCGGCCAGGCCGGACTGCCAGCTCGCCGGGGTGACCGCGGTCAGTACGAGTCCGGCGGCGAGCACGACCGCGGCGGCCCACCATCCGGCGCGCACGGTGGCCCCGGCGCTCCACACCAGACCGAGCCGGCCGGCCCGTTCGGCGATGGCCTCGGCCACGTCGTCGAAGGCAGGCTCGGGCCAGTGCTGGTCCCGAGGTGCGAGGACGAGCGTCTCGCCGTCGTAGACCTCCTGCGCGGCCAGCGACCGGGCCGGATCGAGCCGGCCGCCGTCGACCCGCCGCAGCACCCAGCCGCCGTGGTCGACGCCGTCTTCGGCGAGAGTGCGACCGGCGTGCCGGAGCACCGCCGGGAGCACGCCCGCGAGGGGGACATGTTCGGGGACCGCCATCTCCACCCGCCGATGCGGGGCGATGACGATGATCCGCGCCAGTCCCGTCTGTTCCACCATGGACCGTCCTCCCCGGCAACGGCGTTCACAATAGACAAGATCGGTCCCCTCGTCACTATCATGTGCCGGTGGCGACCACGATCCGGATGCGCCGGCCGCGGCGGAACGCACCTCCCTTCCCCGCCGGCGAGATCGTCCTGGAACCTCCGTCCGAGATCCCTGAGCCCGAGGGCGGCATGGGCGCCCGGATGATGATGATCCTGCCGATGATGGCCGGGGCGGTGGCGATGATGCTGCTGTTCGCGGGCAACTCCGGCGGCATCCTGCGCATCATCACCGGCGGCCTGCTCGGCGTGGCGATGCTGGGCATGGTGGGTACGCAGTTCTCCCGCTTCGCCGGCAGCAGCAAGGGTGAGATGACCAAGCTGCGGCGCGGTTACCTCTTCGAGCTGGCGGGCGTACGCCGGACGGTCCGCTCGGCGATCCGGACGCAGCGGGCGGCGGAGTACTTCCGCCATCCCGAACCGGGTCTGCTGTGGTCGCTTGTGGACAGCTCGCGGCTGTGGGAGCGGCGGGCGGCCGATCCCGACTTCGGCCAGGTACGCCTCGGCCTCGGCGCGCGGGACCTCGCCACGCCGCTGGTGCCCCCGCCGTTCGTGCCGGTGGAGAAGGCCGAGCCGGTCAGCGCGGGCGCCCTGCGCCGCTTCCTGAGCACCTATCGGCAGGTCGACCAGCTGCCCATCGTCGTCGCGCTGGACGGGTTCGCCTCGGTCCACCTGCACGGCGATCTGGAGCAGGCCCGGCACGTGGCGCGGGCGATCGTCGCCCAGGCCGCGTTCTTCCACGCGCCCGACGACCTGCTGATCGGGGCCTGCGCCGGGGACAAGTCGAGGTTCCTCTGGGAGTGGGTCAAGTGGCTGCCGCACGCGGCGCATCCGGAGAACACCGACGCGCTGGGCGCGCTGCGGCTGGTCACCACGTCGCTGGCGGCGCTGGAGGCGATGCTGGAGGAGACGCTGTCGACCCGGCCGCGGTTCAACCCGGCGGCGACCGAGGTCAGCATCGACGGCCCGCATGTGCTCGTCGTCGTGGACGGCGCTGAGACCGCCGGTTCCGACCATCTGGCCGCCGACGGCGGAGTGGAAGGCGCGACCGTGGTGTGGATCGGCGGGGAGCCGCCCCGCCACCCCGACCGCAGCACCCTGGTGCTCAAGGTCGGCGCGGACGGCCGGCTGACCGCCACCACGCACGCCGGTTCCCAGGTCCTCGGGTACGCCGACGACCTGCCCCTGGTCGTGTCGGAGTGCCTGGCCCACCAGCTGTCGCCGCTGCGGCTCGCCCGGGCCAGCTCGGGTGAGCAGGCGATGACGTTCACCCACGACCTGACCGACCTGCTCGACATCCCCGACCCGTACGCGCTCGACCCGGAGGTGACCTGGCAGCCCCGGCCCAACCGGCAGCGGCTGCGGGTGCCGATCGGCGTCGGTCCCGAAGGCGAGCGGATCGAGCTGGACCTCAAGGAGTCGGCCCAGGACGGCATGGGCCCGCACGGGCTGCTCATCGGCGCGACCGGCTCCGGCAAGTCCGAGCTGCTGCGCACGATGGTGCTGGCGCTCGCGGTGACGCATCCGCCGGAGATCCTGAACTTCGTCCTCGTCGACTTCAAGGGCGGCGCGACCTTCACCAAGCTCGACCTGCTGCCGCACACCAGCGCCGTGATCACCAACCTGGCCGACGAGCTTCCGCTGGTCGACCGGATGACCGACGCGATCAACGGCGAACTCGTACGCCGTCAGGAGCTGCTGCGCCGGGCGGGCAACTACGCCTCCCTGCGCGACTACGAACGGGCCCGGCTGGCCGGCGTACCGCTGGAACCGGTGCCCAGCCTGCTGATCGTCTGCGACGAGTTCTCCGAGCTGCTGTCAGCCAAGCCCGACTTCATCGACATGTTCGTCCAGATCGGACGGCTCGGGCGGTCGCTGGGCGTACATCTGCTGCTGGCCAGCCAGCGACTCGAAGAGGGCCGCCTGCGAGGCCTCGACACGCATCTGTCCTATCGCATCGGTCTACGGACGTTCTCCCCGATGGAGAGTCGCGCCGTGCTCGGCGTCACCGACGCGTACGAGCTGCCCCGGGCGCCTGGCCACGGGTTCCTCAAGTTCGGCGTCGAGGCGTTCATCCGGTTCCGCGCCGCGTACGTGTCCGGGGTCCACCGGCGTACGCAGGCCGCCGCCGTGCCCGAGACCGCGGTCACCGTGGCGCCCTTCGTCTCCGGCTACGTCGCCAAGCCGACCGCGACCGTGGAATCGCAGTCGCCCGACGCCGAGGACGACCTCGAAGCGGTCACCGGCGACACCCTGCTCGACATCGTGACGGAGCGGCTGGCCGGGCACGGCTCGCCCGCCCACCAGGTGTGGCTGCCGCCGCTGAGCGACTCGGTCCCCGTCGACGCGGTGATCGGCGAGCTGGAGGCCGTCCCCGGGCTCGGCCTGACCACCGCCGACCCGGCTCGGCGCGGCACGCTGGAGGCCCTCGCGGGCGTGGTCGACCGCCCGTTCGAGCAGCGCCGGGAGGCGTTGCGCTTTCAGCTGTCCGGCGCGGCCGGGCACATCGTGGTCATCGGCGCGCCGCAGACCGGCAAGAGCACCCTGGTCCGCTCGGTCATCCTCAGCCTCGCCCTCACCCACACCCCCGACCAGGTGCAGTTCTACTGCGTCGACTTCGGCGGCGGCGGCCTGTCCGCGCTCGCCGACCTGCCGCACGTCGGCAGCGTCGCGACGCGGCGCGAGCCGGACCTGCTCCGGCGTACCGTCGCCGAGCTGGTCGCGTTGCTCGCCGACCGGGAGCAGTTCTTCGTCGAGCATCGGGTGGACTCGGTCGCGGCCTTCCGGCGGCGGGCCGCCGCGGGCGAGTTCGGCGACGAGCGCTGCGCCGACGTCTTCCTCGTCGTGGACGGCTGGCTCACCCTGCGCAACGAGTTCGAGGACCTCGAACCCAAGGTCCACGACCTGGCCAACCGCGGTCTCACCTACGGCATTCACGTGGTCGCCGCGGCGAACCGGTGGTTCGACCTGCGGCCCTCGGTCCGTGACCTGTTCGGCTCCCGCGTCGAGCTGCGGCTCGGCGACCCGTCCGACTCGGCCATCGGGCGGCGGGCCGCGGCCAACGTGCCGCAGGACGTCCCAGGCCGCGGCATCACCTCCGACTCGTATCAATTCCTGTCGGCCCTGCCCGCGATCAGCTCGGCCGGGCCGACGGTCGATCAAGCGGTTTCACTGATACGCACAGCGTGGTCGGGCGGGATCGCGCCACGCGTCCGGCTTCTCCCCGAACGGGTCGAGTACGCCGAGGTGCTGGCCGCCGCGGCCGACCGTCCCGAGGTGCCGATCGGGCTCGGCGAAGCCGACCTGCGCCCGGTCTACCTCGACCTCGACGCCGATCCGCACTTCCTGATCTTCGGCGAGACGGAGTGCGGCAAGTCCGCCTTCCTGCGCATGCTCGGCCGGTCGATCGCCGATCGGCGTACGCCGGACCAGGCCCGCATCATCGCGCTGGACTACCGGCGCAGCCTGCTCGGCACCATCCCGCAGAGCCACCTCATCGGCTACGCCACCAGCGCCGACCAGGGCAAGCAGATGCTGGCCGAGGCGTACGGGTCGCTGCGCAAGCGGCTGCCGGGGGCCGACATCACCCCGGAGCAGCTACGCGCTCGGGACTGGTGGACCGGCCCGGAGCTGTTCGTCCTCGTCGACGACTTCGACCTGGTGGCGGGGGAGAAGAATCCACTGGTCGTGTTGCAGGAGCTGCTGCCGTCGGCCCGCGAGGTCGGGCTGCACGTGGTGATCGCCAAGCGTGGGGGCAGCTCCGGCCGGTCGGCGTTCGACCAGACCCTCGTACGCCTCAAGGAGGTCAACACCCCGGGACTGGTCATGTCGGGCGACAAGAACGAGGGACCGATCCTCGGCAATGTCCGGGCCAGTCAGCTGCCGCCGGGCCGGGCGTGGCTGGTCACCCGCAAAGAGGGCGCGCGGCTGATCCAAGCGTCTTGGTTGGACAGTCCACATGGCACTTCCTAGGAGCTGCCTGGGCGGTTATCCTGTTGATCGTGGGGGACGGTGACCTTCTCCAGGCGGAACTGGAGGGTCTGCGTGCCTTCAGCGGGGATGCCCGCCGCGCAGCCCTCGGATTCACCGGCGTCGCCGGTGAGGAATTGCCCGACATCGAAGCGGCGGCCCGGAACATCGGCAACCCGCCCGGCTTCCTCGAACTGGCCCGGTTCGGCCGGGTCGCGCTGGCCGACCTCAAAGTCCTGAAGTCGTTCAGCCTCGACTTCGGCGACGGCCTGTCCAGCACCGGATACGCCGCCGACCTCGCCGCGGGCTGGTACGAGCGGGTGGAGCAGCAGGGCAAGAAGGCGCTGCAGAAGATCGAGGACGCCCTCGTCGCCGGTGAGGCGCCCGGCCCGGACTACGGCGAGACCGTCACCGTTCCGGCCGCGCCGCCGGCCGCGCCCAAGGACTACGGCTACGCCCGCCCCGGCGATACGCGTACCGGGTGGGACGCGTTGAACCTCGACCAGATCAAGGCCCTCATCCTCGGCGTCGACGTCACCGCGGTGACCGACGTCGCGGCGGGCTGGCGGCGGATCGCCGACGCGATCGACACCGCGCAGCGGCGATTCGGCGAAGACGTCAAGGGGCTGCACTGGTACGGCGAAGGCGGCACCGAGTTTCACGGCAACGTCGGCAAGACCGTCGCCTCCGCCAAGCGGTGGCGGGCGAGCGCCGACCAGCGCGCGTCGAACTATGAGACCACCGCGATCCGGCTGGCCAACGCGAAGACCAAGATCCAGCAGATCGCCGGCGACCTGAAGACCACGTTGGACGATCGTCAGCTCGACCTGGCCGAGGCGACCACGCCGGAGAAGCAGGACGTCATCCTCAAGCAGATCAACCAGGCCTGGATGGGCGCCACGATCTCGGCGCGGGCCATCGCCAAGCAGCTCGGCGAGGACCTGGCGACCAGTGGCGACGCCTGGGAGCCGGTCGACCGCTACCGCGGCCTGGTGGGGCTCGACCCGAACCCGCCGACCGGCGGCCTCGACGACCCGGGTGGCGGCGCCCTCAACGCCCCGAACGTTCCTGGTGGGCCCGACGTGCCGGGCGGACCGACCGTGCCGACGCCGCCCGGTCCGCCGAACCCGGGGCCAGGGCCGGACAACGGCGATCCGTCCGATCCCGGCGACGGCACGGGTCCGTCCGGCGACGGCGGAAACGGTTCCGGTCAGGTGGTCCCGCCGACGGTTCCCGGTGCACCGGGCGGCGGCCCCAACGGCGGCGTCGGCGGCGTGACACCACCCGGACTCGGCGGCCTTCCGATCACGGCACCGGTCCTACGCCCGCCGGCCGGGCTGCCCGTCCTGAGCGGCCGGCCGCCGCTGACCACCCTGCCGCCCGGCATCGGCGGCGGTTCCACCGGCGTGGGCGGCCTGCCGATCCTCGGCTCCCGTGGCGGACTGACGCCGTCGTTGGGCGGCCGGGGCACGAGCCGAGGCGGACCGCCGATCACCAGGCTCCCCGGCGCTCCCACCGAACAGGTACGCCAGTTCGAGCCCGGCCGATCACAGCCGGACCAGCTCCACCGGCTCGACGACGGCGACGCCCTGCCGCTCATGCCCGGGCTCGCCGGTCGCTCCGGGCTGACCGGCCCGCCGCTGATCGGCGGCCCGAACACGCAGCTGCGCCCGGCCCCGATCGTCGACCGGTCCGGGCTGGTCACCGGCCGAGGCACGCGTACGCCGATCGCCGCGCACGGCGACGAGGACCTGCCGCCCGGGATGCCGCTCGGCCTGTGGCCGTCGCCCGGCGTACGCCTCGACGGCCGGTGGGCTGCGTCGCCGCGAGCCTTCGCCGGGCCGACGGTGACGGTCACGGAGGACGGCGTGCCCGGATCGGTCATCCGGTCCCGGACGGTCACCCGAGGCGGTGGCTTCCCGCGCCCCGAGACGGCGTCGGTTCCGCACCCCGACGTGGTCGCGCCCGGATCGGGCTCGGTCCCGCGGTCGCCCTCGGCGCACCGGGAATCCACCTCCCGGCAGCGCCGCGACCGGGCGGAGGAGCGTCGTGGGTGAGAAGGTCCAGAACGACGGGCGAGGCATCAAGGACTGGGCGGCCGACTTCGGCAAGGTGAACAAGGACTTCGTCGACGAGTCCGACGACGCGATCGAGGGCAGCGGCAAGCACGTCAGCATGGGCACCGACGACCCGATCGGCGACTACGCGGACCAGGTTCTCGTTCCCGGGCTCGCCGCGGCGGGCCAGATCCTGCCCGAGTTCACCTACTTCATCGAGACCGTCAAGTCCTACATCGGGGACAAGAACTCGGGGATCATCGGCTACCGCTACGTCGTCGAGGCGGGGTTCAAGTCCTACGGCAAGGCGGCCGAGATCGCGGCCAAGGAATACGGCAACCACGAGGAATACAGCCGCAAGGAGTTGTCCAAGCTAGACAAGGAGATCTTCGAGAAGCTCGGCATCAAGATCGACGACGCGCCGGGGTACACCCCGGACACCGTGACGGTCACCGGGCTTCCGGCAGCGGCCGGCCGAACCCATTTCCTTCCGCCCTCGGTCTCGTCGCCCGGCAAGCCGAGCGACTGGCGGTCGATGGACTACACCAAGCAGTACTACACGATCCTGAGCATGCACGACGAGCCGGTCTTCCACATCGGGACCGTCGTCAGCTGGATCGGGCTCACCTTCTACGACTACGCCCAGCGGCTGAAGTCCCGGGTGAGTCAGCTGGGGGAGGGCGGGGACAAGGCGATGTGGATCGGCGACGCCCACGACGTGTACGCCGACCAGTCCGCCAAGACGGTGAAGAACATGGAGCAGTGGAACACCAAGCTGCATGATCTCGAGGACATGCTGGACCGGGCCGCGTGGGCGATCAGGACGGCCAACAACGAGGCCGGCAAGGAGATAACGCGGTTCAACAAAGCCGTCAACGCCTGGGCCGACATCTACAACGAGAAGATCCGGAACGCCAATAAGAATTCCTTCAAGACCTACCAGGGTTTCACGATTCCGGAGTTCCAGGCGGCGTTGTCAGACCACTTCGATGACGAGCGGAGGGAGACCCACGAGGCGCTCGCGAAGATCGGCGAGAAGATGAGCCAGGGCCTCCTCGACAACACCAAGTGGGACACCCCGGATCCCTACGAGGGCCTGATGCTGGCGTCCGAAGCCGGCGGTCCGGCCGTCGATCCGACCGGCGGCAACAAACCGAAACTCGGCGCTCCGAACGTCGGCGCCGGTGGTGGTGGCGGCGGTGGAGCGGGCGGCGGCGGTGGCGGCGCGCCCCAGGTGAACGCGCCGACGGTGCCCACTTCTCCCAAGAACAACGCCCGGCAGCCGGTGAACAACGGCACCAACCCGAACAACGGCACCGTGACCCCGCCGACCGTGCCGACCAATCCCGGCGGTGGGAACCCAGGTGGCGGGAACCCCGGGACCGGCAACAACGGCAACGGCAACGGCAACGGCAACGGAACCACCGACCCCGATGCCGGTACGGTGACGCCGCCGACCATTCCCACTGTGCCGGGGACCGGCGGTGGAACGAACGGTGGCACCGGTGGCACCGGTGGCGGAACCACCGACCCCGACGCCGGCACGGTGACGCCGCCGACGATCCCGACCGTGCCCGGCACCGGAACCGGTGGATCCGGCTCCAACGGCGGCACGGGTGGTAACGGCGGCGTCGTAGTGCCGCCGACGATCCCCACAGTGCCGACGCTGCCCGGGACCGGTGGCGGTGGGACGGGCAACGGCGGCGTCGTCACGCCGCCCACCGTCCCCGGCACCGGAACCGGCGGCACGGGCACTGGCCCCGGCGGCACCGGCAACGGTGGCACCGGCAACGGCGGCACTCCGGGCACGGTGCCGATCCTGCCGGGCGGCGGCACGGGAACGACCCCCGGTGGTGGTTCGTGGGGCAACCAGCCGTGGACGCCCGACCCGATCACCCCGGGTGTCTCCCTGGACGGCCGCAACGGCCTCGGCGGGGGCGGCCTCGGCGGGTCGCTCGGCAGCGACCCGTTCACCGCCTCCCCCGTGACCCCCATCCGGCCGGGCGTCGACGGCGGCGGACTGACGACTTCGGCCCTCGGCGGGGGTGGCGGCGACGCCGAGTCCCAGATGTATCCGCCGATGATGCCCCCCATGGGCGGCGCCGGCATGGGCGGCATGGGTGGCGGAGGCGGCGGTGGCGCGCCCCGGGCAACCCGCCGAGGCGGGCCCAGGCTGGTGGACTCGCAAGGCCCCGCTGGCAAGTCCGTCCTTTCCGGACGGGCGAAGAAACGCCGGGCTCCCGAGCCGACCGTCGAGATCGAGCAGATGACCGATCCGTGGCTCGCCGACCAGACCCCGGAGATCGAGACGACCACCCCGGCGGTCAGCCCGGACACGGGCACGTCCACACCGACTCCCCGTCGCGGCCAGTCGTCCCTCTGACGGACTGCCTGCACTGTTGAGAGAGGGGCACGATGGCTGGCGATGTGCAGACGCACGGCCAGGACATGCGCGACTGGGCCCACGACTTTCAGAAGGTCGAGACCGACTTCACGGACGAGGCGGACGACATCGTCGGCGGCGCCGGGGAACACGTCAGCTTCGGGACCAACAGCAAGATCGGCGACTACGCCGTCGGCATCGTCCAACTTCAAGACGGTGCGTCGGAGCTGCCGGAGTTCACCTACTACGTCGCCGCCATGAAGGCGTACCTCGGTGACGACTCGTCCGGCATCCTCGGCTATGTCGGCGTCGTCGGCGACGGCCTGAAGTCCTACCGGACGATGGTGGAGACCGCCGCCGGCGAATACGGCAACAACGAGGTGTACGGGCAGAAGGAATTCGACAAGATCGACGACACGATCCTGGAGAAGGCCGGGATCACGCTCGAGAAGTCGCCCGCGTACTCCGAAGCCACGATCAAGATCGCCGGTGAGTCCAACGCCGCCGTGCGCAGTCAGGTCCACCCGCCTGCCGCGACGCGCCCGGCCACTGCCAGTGACTGGACCGGCATACCGTTCCCGCAGGTCGCGCAGACCGTCCTGAGTGTTCAGGACGAGCCGCTGTTCAACCTGGCCACCGGATTCGGCGTGATCGGCACCTCGCTGCTGCGGTACGCGGGTCGGCTGCAGGACCGGGTGGCGTTGGTCGGCGCGAACGGGATGTGGGAAGGCCGGGCCGCCCAAGCCTTCGAGCGGGTGGCCGACAGCACCCATGGTTCGATGAACACCTGGAGTTCTGAGCTGCAGAAGCTCGCGCAGATGGTCTATCGGGCCGCCGCGGTCGTGCGTTGGGCGCGCGAGAACACCAAACTGCAGGCGGACGACTACTACGACGACGTCAAGACGATCAACGACGGTTACGACGAGGCAGTCGCCTTCGCCGACAAGTATGGGTTGTACGTACCGCCAGGGTCGACGCACAGCGCTTCCGGCCTTACCGCGGCGCAGCTGGAGAACCTTCGCCAAGAGTCGCTGAAGCATCGGCTGCAGCAGGCGGCCGAGGAGATCCAGAAGATCGGCCGGGCCATGAGCGAGGGGCTGCTCGGGAACGTCACCTGGGGCGCGCCCGACCCGTACAAGGGACTCATGTTGGACGCCGTGGTGACACCCGGCGGCCCGACCGCGCCGGGCGGCGGTCCCGGGGGAGGTCCGGGCGGGGGCGGACCGGGCGCGGGCCCGGCGAAGCCGCCGAACACCACGGTCAAGCCGAAGATCCCGAAGACCGATCCCTATGATCCGCCCGAGATGTGCCGGCCGCTCGTCTACCCGGTGAAGCCGACGCAGCTACCGGTCACCCCGCTCGCCACCGTGATTCCGGCCGGTGCCCTGCCCACCGCCGACCTGCCTGGCGTCACCGCCCCGACGGTCCCGACCACGCCCGGTCTCACCACGGGTCTGCCGACCGTGACGACACCAGGAATCGGAACCGACGGCACCGTCGGCGCTCCGACGGTCCCCGTGATCCCCACGACTCCGACCGTCCCGAGTACGCCCGGAGCCGGTACCGGTGTCGTCGTACCGACGGTGCCGGGCGTGGTGAAGCCCGTGTCGCGGAGCACCGACGACGCGAGCAACGGAACGCCACCGTGGTGGAACACCTGGACCGACAGCCCGACGTCGCCGGTGTCGCTCGACGGCCGTCTCGGCGGGCTGGAGGACGCTGACCCGTCGCCGCTGACCTCGATGGGCCCGGGAAGCGGAGGCGGTGGAACCACCGCGATCGGCGGCGTCCCGGTGGCGACCAGCGACGCGTCGATGCCGTTCATGCCGCCGATGATGGGCGGTGGAGGTGGCGCGCCCAGCGGTGGATCCGGCGCCCCGCGCACCGTACGCCGAGGCAGCCCACGGGTGGTGGAGCCAGGCTTCGGCCGCCGGGGACCCGGCGCGTTGAGCGGCCGCGGTCGGGACACCGAGAAGGAAGCGCCCCAGGTGGTGGCGACCGAGGCGGGTACCTGGCTGGCCCCGGAGGAGCCAGTGGCGGCCACTCCGGCTCCCGAGACCGGCGTCGGTATGCCCGCCGCTCGGCCCATCTATCGACAGCTGTCGTAGTACCGTTCAGGCGTCACGGGAGGGGGTGTCATGGCCGACGAAGTGCATGTGCATGGTGGCGACATGCTGGAGTGGGTGCAGGACTTCACGAAGTTCGAGAAGCGCTTCGGTGACGACGCCGGCGACATCGTCTCCGGTGCGGGCAAGCACGTCCGGTTCGGGACGAACGACAAGCTCGCCGACTATCTCCTGCAGGCCAAGAGCGGCTACACCGGTGGCGCCAATCTTCCCGAGCTGACCTTCCTCCTGCAGACGGCCACGGCGTACCTCGGCAACCCCGGTGCGGGGGTGCTCGGCTACCTGAACGTGATCGCCGACGGCCTGGCCTCGCACCGGAAGATGGTCGAGGTGGCCGCGGCGGAGTACGGCAACAACGAGGTCTACGGGCAGAAGGAGTTCGACAAGATCGACGACCGGATCTTCCAGAAGACCGGCGTCGAGCTACAGCATCCCGGGATGTACGTGCAGACAGTGGTCAGCGTCGCGGCCGAGGACGACGTCGCCGGGCGCAGTACGCTGCCGACCGCTGATCCGCCGCCGGCCAGCGATTGGCAGCACATCGAGTATCCGCAGGTGCTGTGGACGATCTTCAGCGTGGTCCCGGAGCCGCTGACCCATCTCGCCACCGGGTTCGGGGTGATCGGCACGCATCTGCTGGTCTACTCGTCGCGGTTGCAGGATCACGTCGGGCTGGTCACCAAGCCGAAGACCTGGTCGGGCGAGGCCGCCAAGGCGTTCGAGCTCGCGTCGGACAAGGCGGTCGCCTCGATGGCCGACTGGAGCGCGAAACTCCAGAACCTGGCGCAGACCCTCGGCCGGGCCGCGTACGCGATCAGCAGCGCGCAGGAGACGGCTGAGGGCGAACTGACGAAGTTCCGCACCGACGTCGACAACCTGACGGCCACCTACAACGCGCGGATCGCCCAGGCCAATCAGTACGGCGTCTGGCACGGCGACGATGGCAACACGTACACGGCCGAGGATCTGGTCATCGGCTATCACTACTTTGTGGACCGTCTTCAGCACGATTTCACGAAGCGGCTCCGGGAGATCGGCCGGGGCATGAGTGAGGGTGTCATGGCGAACTCGGTCTGGCGACCGCTGCCGCAGGCGTACTCGGGCATCATGCTGGAAGCAGTGCTCAAGCCGCGCAAGCCGGCGCAGGACAAGCGCAAGCCGGGCGCGGGACCGGGCGCGGGACCGGGCGCCGGACCCGGTGCCGGACCCAGCGTCAAACCGCCGAACACCAACCAGAAGCCGCCGAAAATCGAGTGGGAACCCGGCGACGGCTGGCTGCCGGGGCCGCCGATCGATCCGAACGAAATCGCGAACGCGCTCGCGGCGGCCCTCGCCGCAGCGGCGGCCGCCGCTGCGAAGGACCCCAAGAAGCACAACAACAACATTCCGAAGGACCTGGACGTCGGCGTCCAGCGAGACACGAACTTCGGTGGACTCCCCGGCACCAACGGACTGCCCAATACCGGTGGGGCGAATAACGGCACCCCGAACAACGGGACCACCGGCAACGGGAACACGAACAACGGGACCACTGGCGGGGTCACGCCGCCGTCGATTCCGACCATCAGCGGTGGCTCGAACAACGGCGGCACCGGCAACACGGGCGGGGTCGTCGTGCCCACGATTCCCACCATCCCGACGACCCCGGGGACCGGCAACGGTTCCACCAACGGCGATGGCGGGGGCGGCGGCATCACGCCACCGACGGTGCCCGGCACCGGGAGCGGGTCGACGCCGAACTCTGGCGGCGGCGGTGGCGGCAAGCCGGGCGTTACGGTGCCGATCACGCCGGGAGCCGGTACCGCGAACCCGTCCGCCAACGGTAACCGGCCGGACTGGTGGGATGACAATCCCTGGGACAACCCGAGTTCTCCGGTGTCGCTGGACGGCCGGAACTCCGCCAACCCCGGTGGCGGTGGGGGAGGCGGGGGCGGTACGCCGGTCACCCCGATCCCGCCGGGTGCCGGCGGCACCTCCGCCCCACCGGTGGCGTCGCCGATCGCATCGAACGCCACGAATGCTGCTGGGGAATCCCAGCCCTACCTTCCGCCGATGATGCCCCCGACGGGTGGCGCCGGCGGTGGTGGAGGTGGTGGCGGGCCTCGCCCGGTTCGCAGGGGTGGTCCCAAGCTGCTGGATCCCGGGGTCGGCAACGGCCCGGCAGCGCTGAGCGGCCGTGGCAGCGACCAGACCGCGGGCAGGCCGCAGGTCGTGTCGACCGAAGCCGACGCGTGGGCGGCACCGTCCCAGCCGGAGGCCGAACAGCCGGTCGTCCGTGTCCTCGGCTCGGCCTGATCGACGGATCGGCATACCGTGTTCATCCGACGGAGTTCGGTGTCCTGAGTAGGAGGTCGCTATGGCCGACGAGGTGCACGTCCACGGCGGCGAGATGCTGGAGTGGACGCACGATTTCGCCAAGCTGGAAAAGCAGTTCGGGGACGACTCCGGCGACATCCTCGACGGCAGTGGCAAGCATGTTCGATATGGGACGAACAGCAAGATCACGGAATATGTCGATCAGATTCACGATCCGTCGATGGGTGGCGCCAATCTTCCGGAGGTCACGTATCTCGTCCAGACCGCGCGGGCGTACCTGGGCAATCCCAGAGCCGGTGTCGTCGGATACCTGAACGTCGTACGCGACGGCCTGGCGTCGCATCGCAAGATGGTCGAGGTCGCGGCGGCCGAGTACGGCAACAACGAGGTCTACGGGCAGAAGGAGTTCGACAAGGTCGACCAGTCGATTCTGGAGAAGACGGGAGTCGGCTTCGACCATCCGGGCTACTACGTCAGCACGGTGATCGTGGTGAAGGCAGAGCCGGATGTCGCCGGCCGGAGCACCCTGCCGACCACCGATCCGCCGGCTGCCAGCGATTGGGACCACATCGAGTACCCGCAGGTGCTGTGGACCATCTGGGGCGTCAAGGACGAGCCGTTGACCAACCTGGCCACCGGGTTCGGGGTGATCGGCACACATCTGCTGACCTACTCGTCCCGGCTCCAGGATCGCGTCGGCCTGGTGACCAGGCCGAAGATCTGGGCCGGAGACGCCGCGAAGGCGTTCGACGGCGCGTCGGACGAGGCGGCCGCCTCGATGTCGGAGTGGAGCGTCAAGCTACAGAATCTGACGCAGATGCTGGGCAGGGCGGCTCACTCCATCAGGACGGCCCGAGAGTCGGCCGAGCAGGCGCTGACCGACTACCGCAACGACATCGACGCCCTGACGGAGATGTGGAACAAGCACATCGAGTACGCCCAGCTGAACGGCTCCTGGATGGGGAAGAGCCCGCAAGAGCTCATGGACAAGTACCGCGACAAGGCACAGGATCGCGAGAACGAGTTCGCCAAACGGCTTCGGCAGATCGGCCGGGAGATGAGCGAGGGGATCGTCGCGAACTCGTCGTGGCGACCGCTGCCCCAGCCGTATCAAGGACTGATGCTGGAGGCGGTGCTGAAGCCGCACAAGCCGAGGCCGGAGACGAAGAAGCCGACCGGCCCTGGGGCCAACCCCGGAGCCGGCCCGAACGCGCAGCAGAAGCCGAAGAACGGGTTCCAGGAACGCAGCGTGCCCTGGCCGCGCGGCGGCTTGCCGGACGACAAGAAGAACAAGCCAGGAGACAACAAGAACAAGCCCGGCGACAACAAGAACAAGCCAGGCAACAACAAGGGTGGGAAGACACACGGGGCGAACACCCAAGATCCGAACCCGAACACGAACGGCAACACCAACAACACGAAGCCCACGGACACCCCTGGGACGAATACTCCAGGGACGACTCCGGGCACCACTCCTGGCTCGACCCCTGGCAACTCCCCGGTGGGCGGAGTGACCGCGCCGACGATTCCGACCCTTCCCGGTTCCGGGACGACGACCCCCGGCACTGGTACCGGCGTAGTCGTTCCCACGATCCCCACCATCCCCACGACTGGCGGTACGACGACCCCGAACACAGGTGGCGGCAAGCCGGGCACCACGATTCCGATCACGCCGGGCAACGGCAACGGCACGAATCCGGGGTCCTCGGCCCGGCCGAACTGGTGGGACGACAATCCCTGGAACAACCCCAGTTCGCCGGTCTCCCTCGACGGCCGGAACACGGCCGGCCCCAACGGTGGCGGCGGCGGAGGCGGCGGCAAGAACACTCCCGTCACTCCCATCGAGCCCATCGATCCAGGCCCGACGCCGACCACCAACACGCCGATCAACGGCGGCACGGGTACGCCGGCCGAGTCCACTCCCTTCCTGCCGCCGATGGGCGGCATGGGTGGTGGTGCCGGCGGCGGTGGCGGAGGCGGCGGCCCGCGTCCGGTCCGCCGGGGTGGCCCCAAGCTGGTCGACCCCGGAGTCGGCAACGGCCCGGCGGCGCTCACGGGGCGGGGCAAGGACGCCAACGCCGACAAGCCGAAGGTCGTCGCGTCCGAGACCGTCGGCTGGACGCAGCCGCCCGCGCCCGAGGTGACCGAGCAAGAACCGGCCACCCACGTCTACCGAACCGCCTGACACCGGTCAGCGCCCGCGTTCACGAACGGAGCGCGGGCGCCGACCCGGAAAGGACGGGCGAAGGCTAAGCCAGCACGGTCGCGAGGTCGTCGAAGACGAGCAACTGGAGTTCCTCGGCGGTCGGCACCCGCCGCAACTGCCGCAGCCGCTGGGCCTGCGCCTTGCGCATCCCGTCGAACAGCTTGCGTGCCTCCCGGGCGTTGCCGAAGTTGCGGTCGCGGGTCAGTGCGGAGAAGTAACCGCCGATCGCGGCGAGCAGTTGTGGGTCCAGCGTGTACTCGTTGGCCTCGGCCATCGTGTTGAGGATGGCGACCAGCTCGTCCGCCTCATAGTCCTCGAAGACGATCGTCTTGTTGAACCGGGAGGCCAGACCGGGGTTGGCGTCGAGGAAGTCGTTCATCTCGCCGGTGTATCCGGCGGCGATCACGGCGATCTCGTGCCGGTGGTCCTCCATCAGCTTGACCAGGGTGTCGATCGCCTCCTGGCCGAAGTCGCCACCCGACCCGAAGGTACGCGACAAGGTGTACGCCTCGTCGATGAACAGCACCCCGCCGAGAGCCTTCTCGAACGCGGCCGACGTCTTCTCGGCGGTGTGCCCGAGGTATTGCCCGACGAGGTCGCGCCGGGACACCTCGACGAAGTCACCCCGGGGCAGGATGCCGAGGGCCGCCAGCAACTGGCCGTAGATCCGGGCGACCGTCGTCTTACCGGTGCCCGGCGATCCGGCGAAGATCAGGTGGTTGGTCGACTGCGCGACCGACAGCCCGCCGCTGCGCCGCCACTCGTTGACCTGAAGTTCGTCGATGATCCCGTGCACCTCGGCCTTGACGCCGGGCAGCCCGACCAGCGCGTCCAGCTGAGCGAGCAGGTCTTCGGAGCGGGCCACGTCCTGTCGGCCGGCCGCCGCGACGGGCTCGATCTTCGCCGCCGGCGGCCGACCGGCCTCGACGACCTCGACCGTGCTGCCCGGGGCGATCAGAATGCCCGGCGCGGCGGTCTGCTCGGCGACACACCCGGAGATCTGCCCGCCGCAGCCGGCGGCGATGCTGATCCCGACGCCGCCCGTCTCGGTGATCCGACAGCGGCGCATGATCGGGTTGCTCTGCTGGGCGACGGCGATGCCGATGTCGCCCGTACGCGAGACGCCGCAGTTCTCCAGGGTGGGCCGGGAGTAGTCGTAGATGTAGACGCCGCGGTAACCGGCGTCGCTGACCACACAGTTGCGCAGCACCGGATCGGCCGAGCGGATCAGGATGCCGTCCGAGACGATCTCCGAGATCGTGCAGTTCGTCATCGTCCCGGCGCACCCGTCGAGCTGTACGCCCAACTGCGCGCCGACGACGCGACACCGATCCAGCTCGAACTGGCAACCGGAGCCGAGGTGCACACCCGTGCCGGAGGCAGCCGACATCTCGCAGTCGAGGATCTTCAGCTCCGTCTGCGTCGCTGCCACCGCGGCGCCCTCCGCGCCGACGATTCGCAGGTGCCGCAGCTCGATCAGGCTGCCCCGGGCCTCGATGACCGGCCACAGTGGATCGGCGGCGTACAGGGTCACGGTGCCCGGCTCGGCCGCGCTGATCAGGACGGTCCGATTGTCGAGCCGGATGTTCTCGGCGTATTCACCGGGGCTGACGACGATCTGATCACCCGGCCGCGCCATCGACAGGGCGTCCTGGACCCGAGGGTACGCACCCGGCAGGTCCGGCGAGACGTGCAGCGTTTCACTCATGAGTTCTTCGTTCCGAATCGGTTCGTGCACACCTGCGCGGACGGGGCGAACTCGTCGACGGACAACACCGCGACGACGACGAAACAGTACTCGACCTCGGGATTGAGGGCGTTGACACGGATCGTGGCCGCGCCCTTCTGCCCATCGGCCAATGTGGTCGGTTCACCGCCGACCGGACCGCCCACGACGTAGAAGGCCGCCTTGCCCTCGCTGTGGTCGGTGATGGCCAGGGTCACCGCGACCCGCTCGTCTTTGACGGAGGTCACCTGGGGCGCCATCGCCGCGACCTCCGATGCCCGGGGCAGTGCCTCGGGGGAGACCTCGGGGGTCGGCCGCGTGGTGCCCCGGCTGAACGCGACGGCGAGCGCGAAGAGGATGACCGCCGCGCCCAACCCCAGCAGCCAGCGGCGGGCGCTGGAGACGGCCGCGACCGCGGACTTGCGGCGTACGGGGCGGTGCGGGGGCGGTGGGGGAGCGGCGACCGGCGGCTGCTCGATCGAGGCGGCCGGCTCATCCACCACGGGCGGAGCCGGATCATCCACAACGGACGCCGGCTCGGCGGCCCGGTCGACCGGCGGCTCCGGCGACTCGGCAACCGGTGAGTCCACAGCCGACGTGTCGATGATGTCCACTTGCGACTGCGTACGCACCGCGGTCGGCAATAGCTCGCCACACGTCGGATTCATGCAGTAGGAGCTGTCGCCGTGCTCGGTATGCCCACACTCGACGCAGGTGACTTTGGACATGCGCCTGATTCTGTCACGTCGACCCGGTTCGCGGCGAGGCGCGACAAGATCGCGGGATCACAGTTGGGCGGCGACGAACCAGCCGGTCAAGGCGAGCCAGATGCCCGCGACCGCAGCTCCGGCGACGAGGACGACGCCGCCGCCTAGGATGAGGGCGAATCCGATCGCGCGGCCGGTCCGCGCCGCACCCCGCGTCGCCCGGCGAGGGTCGCCGGTCGTGCGCCAGATCCAGGCCCGCAGCAGCCGGCCGCCGTCCGACGACGCCCCGGGGAGCAGCGTTCCGGCGGCCAGCACGAGATTGGCCAAGCCGATGTAGGCGGCCACCGACACGGTCAGACCGCCCGCGCCGGACAGGGCCAGCGCCGCCGTCGCGACGCCGCACAGCCCGCCGAGCCCGAGGCTCGCGAGCGGCCTGGCCGCCGCCGCCACCAACTCCGCCGACGCCGACCCTGAAGACGCCGACGGCGAAGACAGCGAAGACGCCGCCCCCAAAGACCCCGAAGACGATGCCGACCGCGAAGACGCTGACGGCGAAGACGCCGACGCGGAAGACGATGCCGACGCGGCAGACGGAGCAATGGCGTGAGCAAGCTCATGCGCCGCCGCGCACAGCCCGAAGACGGCTAGCGTGATCAGCCCGGCGATCAGGTACGTACCCGTTGACCTGCCCGGATGTGCGGCGGGCAGGCGTACGGCGGCGAGCCCGGCGACCAGGATCGCGACGATCAGCAGGACGCCGCTCTCGTCGGCGAACTGCGCGAAGGTGGATCGATGTCGCATAACGCCAACGTTCCCCACAGCGATTTGGTCAAACCCCCTATCGTGATCGGGTGCCGCGCGAGACCAAGCAGAAGAGCCAGCCCACGACCGAGCCCACCGGCGGGCCCGGCAAGCCGCAGTACGCCGTCCCCGCGGTCGTCGATACGCCCGGTCCCCGCTCCGGCCCGCCCGGTCCGCTGGGCCGATGGCTGTTGCAGCACCGGGTGCAGGGCGTCGTCGGGCCGGAGGCGCAGGAGGGTCACGCCGAACCACAGCCGTGGTGGAAGGTCATGTGCCTGACCGGCGTCGATTACTTCTCCACGTTGGCCTATCTGCCCGCCATCGCCGCGCTCGCCGCGGGTGCGCTGTCTCCGCTGGCGACCTTGCTGATCGTGGCGCTGACGCTGCTCGGCATGCTGCCCATGTATCGGCGGGTGGCCAAGGAGAGCCCGCACGGGCAGGGCTCGGTGGCGATGCTGGAGGACCTGCTCCCGTTCTGGCGTGGCAAGGTGTTCGTCCTGGTGCTGCTCGGGTTCGTGGCCACGTCATGGATCGTCACCATCACGTTGTCGGCCGCCGACGCCTCGGTCCACCTGCTGGAGAACCCGCACGCGCCGAGTTTCCTGCACGGCCACGCCGTCCTGATCACGGTGGTCCTGCTGCTCATCCTCGGTGGCGTGTTCCTGCTCGGGTTCAGCGAGGCGGTCGGGGTGGCCATCCCGCTCGTGGCCGTCTTCCTGGGGCTGAACGCGGTCGTGGTCGTCGTCGGGTTCGCCGAGATCTTCACGACCGGCGGCGCCTGGGCGAACTGGACCGACGCGCTCACCTCCGGCCAGGGCGGCTGGACCGGTGTGATCGGCCCCGCCGTGATCGCGTTCCCGTTGCTGGTGCTGGGCCTGTCCGGGTTCGAGACGGGCGTCAGCATGATGCCGCTGATCGCCGCCACCGGCGAGGACCCCAAGGCCCGTCTGCGGTCGCGGATCAAGAACACTCGCAAGCTGCTCACGACGGCCGCGCTGATCATGTCGGTCTATCTGATCGCGACCAGCCTCGTGACCACCATCCTCATCCCGGCGGAGCAGTTCCAGCCGGGCGGGGAGGCCAACGGCCGCGCGCTCGCGTACTTGGCACACGAGTATCTCGGCGAGGGCTTCGGGACCGTCTACGACATCTCCACGATCCTCATCCTGTGGTTCGCCGGGGCCTCGGCCATGGCCGGGCTCATCAACATCGTGCCGCGCTACCTGCCCTCCTACGGGATGGCGCCGGAGTGGGGGCGCGCGGTCCGCCCGGTGGTCATGGTCTACACCGTCATCTCCGTGGTCATCACCATCGCGTTCGGCGCGGACGTCAACGCGCAGGCCGGCGCGTACGCCACCGGCATCCTGGCCATGATGGTCTCGGGCGCGGTCGCGGTCACCATCTCGGCCGTGCGCTACCGGCAGAAGTGGGCCGCCGGCGGCTTCGCGGTCCTCACGCTCATCCTCTTGTACGCGTTGGGCGAGAACATCCGCCAGAAGCCGGACGGCATCGCCATCTCCGCCCTGTTCATCGCCGGAATCATCGCCGTGTCCCTGATCTCGCGGGTGAGCCGGACGACGGAGTTGCGGGCGGACCGCATCGAGTTCGACGACCGCGCCCGGCGATTCGTCACCGAGTCGCTGGAGCACGACGGAGCGCTGAACCTGATCGCCAACCGCCGCCAGGAAGGCGACCCCGCGGAGTACGACGTGAAGGAGTCCGAACAGCGGGGGATGAACCCGGTGCCGGGCCGGGCCGACGTGCTCTTCCTGGAGATCGACATCGTGGATCCGTCGAAGTTCAGCGACGTCCTGCGGGTGCACGGCGTCGAGATCGGCGGCCACCGGATCCTGCGGGCGCAGAGCCCGGCCGCGCCCAACGCGATCGCGGCGATCCTGCTGGCCCTGCGCGATCAGACCGGCGTACGCCCGCACTGCTATTTCGAATGGTCGGAGGGCGCTCCGCTGGCGCACTTGTTCCGGTACCTCATCCTGGGCCGGGGCGACACCCCGCCGGTGGTCCGCGAGATCATCCGTGGGCTGGAGTCCGATCCGGCCCAGCGTCCGGGCATCCACGTCGGCGGCTAATCTGGCGATCATGACCGACCGCAGCACCGCCCGCCGGTTGGCCGCCGAATCGGTGGCCGCCGGAGAGCCGACCGCCTGGTTCGAGACGCTGTACGCCGCCGCCGAGCACGGCGACGCCGTCGTGCCGTGGGCCGACCTGGAGCCGAACCCGCTGCTGGTCCGCTGGGCGGCCGGTCGGGCGACGGCGACGGGCCGTGCGGTCGTCATCGGCTGCGGGCTGGGCGACGACGCGGAGTTCCTCGCTGGGCTGGGCTATGACGTGGTCGCCTTCGACGTGGCCCCGACCGCCGTCGCGGCGGCCCGCCGCCGATTCCCGTCGTCCAGGGTGGACTATCAAGTCGCGGATCTGCTCGACCTGCCGCCGGACTGGCTCGGCGCGTTCGACTTCGTGCTCGAGGTCTACACCGTGCAGGTGCTGCTCGGCGAGGCTCGGCGTATGGCGATCGTGAACAGCGCCGCCCTCACCGGGCCGGGCGGCACACTGCTCGTCCTGGCCCGCGCCCGCGACGACGACGGCGACCCCGGCCAGATGCCCTGGCCGCTGACCCGGGCGGAGGTCGCCGCCTTCGCGACGGGCGGCCTGGTCGCGTCCGCCGTCGACGAGGTGCTGGACGACGAGGACCCACCCGTACGCCGCTGGGTCGCCGAGTTCCACCGCCCCTAGAGGTGCCGGTCGAACCAGTCGGCGGCCAGCTCGGCGACCTGATGCAGCGCGCCGGGCTCCTCGAACAGGTGCGTCGCGCCGGGCACGATCGCCAGTCGCGACTGCGGTAGCAGCCCGGCCGCCTGCCGGTTGAGGTCGAGCACCTGCGGATCGTCGCCGCCCACGATGAGCAGCGTCGGCGACGGCACGAGCGGCAGGTAGGGCCCGGCCAGGTCGGGCCGCCCGCCCCGGGAGACCACGGCGGCCACCTCCATCCCGGGTTCCGCCGCCGTGATCAGAGCGGCGGCCGCCCCGGTGCTGGCCCCGAACAGGCCCAGCCGCACGGACGCCAGTGCGGGCTCTTCGCGTACCCATAGGCAAGCGGTCTGGAGCCTCGCGGCCAGCAACGGGATGTCGAAGCGGGACCGCTCCTCGATCTCCTCCGCCACGGTGAGCAGGTCGAGGAGCAGCGTGGCGTGGCCGCGGTCCTGGAGCAGGTCCGCGACCTGGCGATTGCGCGGGCTGTGCCGGGAGCTGCCGCTGCCGTGCGCGAACACGACCAGGCCCCGGGGGTCGTCCGGGACGGTGAGGGTGGCGGCCACCTCGCCCTGTCCGGTGGGCAGAGGGATCGCGACATCTTCGGTCATCTCGTCCCCTTTCCCCGGGGATCGGTATCACAATCGATTAGTTGACTCTGATTAGTCAGGACTGAATAATAGGTTCATGGCGAAGAGGCGGAAGGTCGGCAACCTGCTGGCGCTGGCGGTGCTGTCCTACCTGACGCAGGGTCCGACGCATCCCTACGACCTGGGGCGGACGCTGCGCGCGCACGGCGACGACCGGAGCATCAAGTTCACCCACGGCTCGCTCTACATGGTGTTTCAGCAGCTGGAGAAGGCCGGTTTCGTGGCGCCGGTGGAGACCGGCCGGGCGGGGCTGCGCCCCGAACGCACCGTGTATGCGATGACCGACGCCGGTCGGCGGGAGCTGCGCGACTGGCTGCGGGAGCTGGTCGCCGAGCCGGAGCACGAGTACCCGCGCTTCGTGACGGCGCTGTCGTTGATCGGCGCGCTGCCGCCGGACGAGGTCGCCGCGTTGCTGCGTACGCGGCTTGACCGGCTGACGGCGCATCACGTTTCGTCGCGCCGGGAGATCGACGAGGCGCTCGCGCGGGATGTGCATCCGCTGTTCCTCGTCGAGGAGGAGTACCGCCTCGCCCTGCTCGACACCGAGATCCGCTTCGTCCGTGACCTCCTCGGCAAGATCGCCGAGTGGCACTCCGCCTGGTCAGCGGCGGTTTCTGGAGGACAATCATGATCACGCGCACGACCACCGCGCCCGACGGCGCGACGCTCGGCTGGTACTCCGTGGGCACCGGCCCGGGGCTGCTCATCCTGCATGGCGCGATGGAATCGGCGGTCAGCCACCGGGAGCTGGCCGAGGCGTTGAGCGACCGGTTCACCGTGCACCTGCTCGACCGGCGGGGCCGGGGGCTGAGCGGCGCGTACGGTTCGTTGCCGGAGGTGCAGGACGTCCGCGCGGTGCTGTCGGCGACGGGGGCGCAGAACGTCTTCGGCGTCAGTTCCGGTGCGATCCTCACCCTGCAGGCTGCCTCATTCATCAAGAAGGCGGCGATCTTCGAGCCGCCGCTGTTCGCCTCGTCCACCCGGCCGGCGGCGGCATTGGCCCAGCTGGATGCCGCGTTGGCGGCGGGTGACGTCCTCGACGCGCTCGTGACGGGCATGCTTTTCGCCGAGATGGGGCCGGCGTTCCTGCGGCGTCTGCCGCGACCGGTGCTGCGCCGGCTCACCGCGGTGGGCGTTCGTGCGGACGCTCGCCGGACGGGTGTCGACGGCTATGTGCCGATGGGCGAACTGGGGCCGTTGCTGCATTACGACTTCACCCTGTCCGCCGAGGCCAGCGGCCCGTTCGACCAGTACGCCGGGAGCACCGCCGACGTGCTCCTGCTGAACGGGACGCGGAGTCCGGCGTACCTGCGGGAGTCGGTCGCCTCGCTGGCCCGGGTGCTGCCGTCGGCTCGGCACGTCCAGCTGGACGGGCTCGATCATGGCGCTTCCGGGAACGCTTCTCAGCGCGGCAAGCCCGCAGTGGTCGCGGCTGTTTTGCGCGACTTCTTCGCTTAGCCCGGTTTCGTTTGGGCGATCTTGAAGGGCTTCCGTCGCTGGAGCGACGTTTTCCATTCAAGATCACCCAAACGCTTGTGGATCTAGGCGCGAAATGGCGGCCCTGGCAACCCTTTCTCGCCTAGATCCACAAGGACGGGGTGGGGCGAGCCCACATCTAGGCCGCCACCGGAGTGGCGGGTCGAGCCACTGTTAACGACGCCGGCCGGGGGCGAGCATGGCTGACATGTTGGTCTCCGCCCACGGCATCGAGCAGAACCTCCTGGTACGCGGCCCGCTCGACGGCCCGCCCGTCCTGTTGGTGCACGGCAACTGCTCTTCGGCGGCGTACTGGGCGCCGCTGTTGCGTCATCTTCCGGAGGAGTGGCGGATCGTCGCCCCGGATCTGCGCGGCTACGGCGACACCGAGACCGCCCCAGTCGACGCCACCCGGGGACTCCGCGACTTCTCCGACGATCTGGCGGCGCTGCTCGACGCGCTCGGCATGGGCCCTGCGGTGGTGGTGGGCCACTCGATGGGCGGCGGCATCGCCACTCAGCTTCTGATCGATCACCCCGAGCGGGTCAAGGCGCTCGTCCTGGAGTCGCCGCTGTCGCCGTACGGGTTCGGCGCGGGCGGGGCGGGCGCGGTGAACCCCGCCTTCGTCGCCGCGCTGGCGGCCGGCGACCGGTCCGGCGACGCCCCGACCAGCCCCCGGGCGGTGTTGCGTACGTGCTATGTGGCCGACCCGGCGTCCCTCGGCGATGACGAGGAGGCGTTGCTCGACACGGTGCTGTCGACGGCGGTCGGCGAGGACAACTATCCGGGCGACGCGGTGCCCGCCGACGGGTGGCCGGGCGTACGGGCCGGAACCAGGGGCGTGGCGAACGCGATGGACCCCGGGCACCACAACGTCGCCGACGAACTGGTGGCTCTGCCCGCCAAGCCCCCGATCGCCTGGGTACGCGGCGACAAGGACGTGATCGTGTCGGACACGTCCGCCTTCGATCTCGCGTACCTGGGGAAACTCGGCGTGGTGCCCGGCTGGCCGGGCGAGCGGGACGCGCCTCCGCAGCCGATGGTGAGCCAGACGCGGGAGGTGCTGGACCGCTACGCGGCTGCCGGCGGCGAATACCGGGAGATCACGTTCGACGGTGCCGGGCACAGCCCGCACATCGAGCGGCCGGAAGAATTCGCGGCGATCCTCCGGGAGCACGTCCGCTGACGCGGCGCGAAGTGTGATCATGTCCGGGTGGGGTTCGTCCGGGTAAGGGGAGCGCGCGAGCACAACCTGCGCGGCGTCGACGTCGAGTTCCCGCGCGACGAGCTGGTCGTCGTCACCGGAGTCTCCGGCTCGGGTAAGTCGTCGCTGGCGTTCGGCACCGTCTACGCCGAGGCCCAGCGTCGCTACCTGGAGTCGGTCTCGCCGTACGCCCGCCGCCTGCTCAACCAGGTGGGTGCCCCGAAGGTGGACGAGATCACCGGACTCCCGCCGGCGGTCGCGCTCGGCCAGCAGCGGGCGGTGCCGGGGTCGCGGTCGTCGGTCGGCACGGTCACCACTCTGTCGAACCTGTTGCGCATGCTCTATTCGCGGGCGGGCGACCATCCGCCCGGCGCGCCGCGCGTCGACTCGGACGCGTTCTCGCCGAACACCCCGGCCGGGGCCTGCCCCGAATGCCAGGGCCAGGGTCTGCTGCACCGGGTCACCGAGGACTCGCTCGTGCCCGACCCGTCGCTGTCCATTCGCGACCGGGCCATCGCGGCATGGCCGGGAGCCTGGCTGGGCAAGAATTTCCGTGACATCCTCGCCACCCTCGGGTACGACGTGGACCGTCCGTGGTCACAACTGTCGCAACAGGACCGCGACTGGATCCTGTTCACCGACGAGCAACCGGTCGTCACCGTCCACCCGGAACGTGAGGTGGGCCGGATCCAGCGGCCGTACCAGGGGCGCTATCAGAGCGCCGAACGCTATGTGCTGCATACCTTCGCGACGTCGAAGAGCCTGCCGATCCGGCAGCGGATGCGGCGCTTTCTGCGTACGTCGCCATGCCCGGTCTGTCAGGGACGCCGGTTGCGGCCCTCGTCGCTCGCGGTCGCGTACGCCGGACTGTCCATAGCCGACATGGCCGCGCTGCCGCTGCGAGACCTCGGCACCGTGCTGCGCGAGCGGCCGCCGACCGAGGGACCGGCCGCGACGATCGTCCCCGACCTGCTCGCCCGGATCGACCTCCTCGTCGAACTCGGCCTCGGCTACCTCAGCGTCGACCGCGCCACGCCCACCCTCTCGGCCGGCGAGCTGCAACGGCTCCGGCTCGCGACACAGCTGCGCTCGGGCCTGTTCGGCGTGGTCTACGTGCTGGACGAACCGTCCGCCGGGCTGCACCCGGCCGACACCGAACCCCTGCTCACACTGCTCGCGCGGCTCCAGGCCACGGGCAACTCACTCCTGCTCGTCGAACACGATCTCCAAGTGATACGCACAGCGGCGTGGCTGATCGACGTCGGTCCCGGCGCCGGAGCCCACGGCGGCGAGGTCCTCTACAGCGGTCCCGTCGACGGGCTGGCCGCGGTCGAAGGGTCGGCCACGGCCCGGTTCCTCTTCGGCAGTCAGTCGGTTGTGGATGCTCCACACCGGAAGCCGAGCCGCTGGCTGGAACTGTCCGGCGTCGACCGGCACAACCTGCGCGACCTGACCGTGGCGTTCCCGCTCGGCGTATTCACCGCCGTCACGGGGGTTTCCGGCTCCGGCAAATCCACGTTGGTCAGTCAGGTGCTCGCCGACGTCGTCGCCGCGTCGCTGCGCTCGGACACCGACGAGGTAGCTGAAGCCGAGGACGACGACTCGCTGGAAGAGTCGGTCGACGCGTCCGTCGGCGTCACCGCGGCCGGCGTCGAGCAGCTCGACCGGCTCGTCCGGGTCGACCAGCGGCCGATCGGGCGTACGCCCCGGTCGAACCTGGCCACCTACACCGGCCTGTTCGACGCCGTACGCAAAGTGTTCGCCGGTACGCCGCTGGCCAAGGAACGCGGCTACACCGCCGGCCGGTTCTCCTTCAACGTCGCCGGGGGCCGGTGCGAGACCTGTCAGGGCGAGGGCTTCGTCGCCGTCGAGCTGCTCTTCCTGCCCGGGACCTATCAGCCGTGCCCGACCTGCCATGGCGCCCGATACAACGCGGAGACGCTGGAGGTCACCTACCGCGACCGGACCATCGCCGACGTCCTCGACCTCACCGTGGACGACGCGGCCGAGTTCCTGGCCGACGTGCCCGCCGCGGCGCGGAGTCTTCGCGTCCTCCGGGATGTGGGGCTGGGCTATCTCCACCTGGGGCAGCCCGCGACGGAGTTGTCCGGTGGCGAGGCCCAGCGGATCAAGCTCGCCGCCGAACTCCAACGCGGCCGTCGGGGCCGGACGCTGTACCTGCTCGACGAGCCCACGACCGGACTGCATCCGGCTGACGTCGAAGTCCTCACACGGCAGCTACACGGGCTGGTCGACCAGGGGCACACGGTGATCGTCGTCGAGCACGACCTCGCCGTGATCGCCGGAGCGGACTGGGTTCTCGACCTCGGCCCCGGCGGCGGCTCCGACGGCGGCCGCATCGTCGCCGCCGGTCCGCCGGCCGAGGTCGCCGCCGCGCCCGGCAGCCGCACCGCCCCCTACCTCACCGCCGCCCTCGCCCGCCGCTGACCCGCTGCTCACCCGCTCGCTCGCTGCGCTCACCCGCTGCGCGCCCGCTCCTCACCCGCTCACCCGCTGCGCGTCCGCTCGCTCGCTCCTCACCCGCTGCGCCCGTTGATCATGGAGTTTCCGGTGCCGACACACCGTCGAGACCGCAGTTAACTCCATGATCAACGGGGAGGGGAGGGTGGGGGCGGGGGTAGGGTGCGCGGGTGGAGATGATGTTGGGGGAGGAACGGCGGGCGGTCGTCGCGTACTGCCGGCGGATGGTGGCCGACGGGCTCGTGGTGGGCACCTCGGGCAACATCTCGGCCCGGCGCGGCGAGCTGATCGCGGTGACCCCGAGCGGGCTGGCGTACGAGGAGCTGACGCCGGAACTGGTCGGCGTGCACCGCCTCGACGGCACCCCGGTCGACGCCCCGCTGCCGCCGACCACGGAACTGCCGACGCATCTGGCGGCGTACCGGGCCACGGGTGGCAACGCCGTGGTGCACACCCATTCGACGGCCGCAACGGCGGTCGCGACGCTGGTCGACGAGCTGCCGTCGGTGCACTACCTCGTGGCCCTGTTCGGCGGACCGATCCGGGTCGCCCGGTACGCCACCTACGGCACCGACGACCTGGCCGACTCGGTGACCGAGGCGCTGACCGGGCGGACCGGCTGCCTGCTGGGCAACCACGGGACCATCGCGGTCGGCGACACCCTGGCCAAGGCGTACGCCAAAGCGCAGTATCTCGAATGGCTCTGCGACGTGTGGCTGCGCGCCAAGGCCGCCGGTGAGCCCCGGGTGCTGGACGCGGCCGAGATCGACCGCGTCAGCCAGAAACTCGCGTCCTATGGGGCGACCGTCCACGACGCCAGGGGAGACGTCACGGAAGGGGACGCCACACCCGATCCTCGGTGACGATCGCCGTCACCAGGTCGGCCGGGGTCACGTCGAAGGCCGGGTTGAACGCGCCCGCCCCGGGCGGAGCGATCGGCACTCCGGCGTAGTGGGTCACCTCCGCCGGATCGCGCTGTTCGATCGGGATCGCCGAGCCGTCGGCGATCGCTTCGTCGACGGTGGACTCCGGCGCGACGACGATGAACGGAACGCCGTGCCGGGCGGCCGCCAGCGCGACGGCGTACGTGCCGATCTTGTTGGCGACGTCGCCGTTGGCGGCGATCCGGTCGGCCCCGACGACGACGCAGTCCACCAGGCCCTGGGCCATCGCGGTCGCGGCGGCGGAGTCCGGGCAGATCCGATACGGCACGTTCATCTCGGCCAGCTCGTACGCGGTCAGCCGTGCCCCCTGCAGCAACGGCCGGGTCTCGTCGGCGAGCACCTCGCCGACCTCGCCGGCGGCGGCCAGGTGACGCACGACGCCCAGCGCCGAACCCCAGCCGACGGTGGCGAGCCGACCGGCGTTGCAGTGCGTCAGCAGCCGCAGCGGCCGCCGCTCGCACACCTCTCGCACCAGTTCGGCGGCGCGTCCGGAAGCGTCGTGATTGGCCTTGATGTCCGCTTCCAGCACGGCGAGCGCCTCGGCGAGGACAGCGTCGGGTCCCTCGGCCAACCGGCTCAACGCCCGATTCACGCCCCATCGGAGGTTCACCGCGGTCGGCCGAGCGGAGGCGAGGCGTTCGGCCTCTGTGCGTACAACTTGGGCGTCATGATCCCGCGCGAGCAGCGCGACGCCGAGGGCGCCCGCGCCACCGAGAGCCGGCGCGCCCCGGATCGCGAGCCGGGAGATGGCGTCGATGAGCGAGTCCACGTCGCGCAGCCGGAGCACCCGGTACGCCTGCGGCAGCGCGGTCTGGTCCACGGTGACGACGGCTTCGCCGTCCCAGTCGATGGTGCGGTCCACAGGGGTAAACCTAGCCGATTCGCAAATCGCCGGTAGCGTGCCAAAACGGTACGTAAGCTTCTTACTAACAGAGTCCTCGGGTCGGAGGGGGGATCCGTGACGCCTCGACTCAGTGTCGTCGTGCCGTACTACAACGTCGCCGATTACATCGCCGAATGCCTTGACTCGCTGCGCCGCCAGACCTTCGGCGACTTCGAAGTGATCCTGGTCGACGACGGCTCGCTCGACGCCACCGGGCTGATCGCCGAGGACTACTGCCGGACGGATCCCCGTTTTCGGCTGGTGGTCCAGGAGAACCAGGGCCTCGGCCCGGCCCGCAACACCGGGGTCCGCTACAGCGAGGGCGAGTACCTCACCTTCGTGGACAGCGACGACCTCGTGCCCCGGCACGCCTTCGAGGTGATGGTCCACTCCCTGGACGAGACCGGATCGTCGTTCGCGGCGGCCGGCGCGCGGCGCTTCGACGACTACGGCTCGTGGGGTTCGTGGCTGCACGGCAAGATCTTCGCCGCCAACCGGCCGGCCACCCACGTCGTGGAGTACTACCAGGCGGCCATCGACCGCATGGTGTGGAACAAGGTCTTCCGGCGCAGCTTCTGGGACGAGTTCGGCTACGAGTTCCCGGCCATCCGCTACGAGGACTACCCGGTGACGCTCAAGGCGTACCTGGATGCGGTCACCGTCGACATCGTGGCCCAGCCGAACTATTACTGGCGCGAGCGCACGACCAACGACTCGATCACCCAGCGGCGGGCCGAGTTCGCCAACCTCTGCGACCGGATCCGCTCGGCCGACCTCGTGCTCGACCTCGTCGAGGAGCTGCCCGCGTACCTGCGGGACACGGTGCACATGCACCTGGCTCAGGTGGACATGGTCACGCTCGTGGACGCCTTCGGGGAACTGTCCGACGAGGACTGCGTACGCCTGGCTCGGGTCGCCCAGCGGTTCGCCGAGCGCATCGACAAGGGACCGGCGGCCCGCTCGTCGTACCTGGGCCGCGTGCAGCACCAGGCGTTGCGTACCGGCGACATCGAGATGCTGCGTGCGGTGGCGGAGATCCGCCGGGACGGCACACTCAACGCGGTCCGGGCCGAGCGCTCCCAAATGCCCTGGCGTCGGCACGAACTCGTGCCGCCGAACCGCGGCGGCCAGGCCAAGTCACTGTTCCGCATTCCTGGGCGCGCGCCCTATGCGGCCAGCACGACGGTCACCGACCTCGACTGGGAGACCGACGCGGGTGGCGTGACCGACCTCGTCGTCCGCGGCACCGCCGAGATCCGCCACCTGCAGATCGACGCCACCTCCAAACTGCGCATGGTGCTGGAGGCCAACGGCGTCGAAGTGCCGTTGCCGGTCGAGCGATTCCCGGCGTACGACAGCCACGGCGACCGGAACCTCGTCGGGTACTCGGTACGCGTACCGCACTCGATGCTCGCGGGCATCCCAGCGCGCACCGAACCGGCGACGCTGCGAGCCACCATCAGCCAAGGGCACGTCAAGCGCACGACTGTGCTGCGCAACGTCGGACCTGGCAACCCGAGCATGCCACCGGGCGCCTGGATCAACGGCGGCTCGTGGCTGCAACCCCTGCCCGCCGCGGACAACCGGCTGCTGCTGCGGCACATCGCCGACCCGGCCCGGCTCACCTCGGCCACCCTTCAGGACGGCCGCATCGTCCTCGAAGGCACGCTGCCACCCGAGTCCGACGTCCTCCAGCTGATCCGGACCTGGGCGCGGACCGAGCTGACCGACTGCGAGGTCGTGCCCGGCGACACCGAGGACCGCTTCACCGCCCGCGTACCGGTGTCCGAGCTGCTGCAGGAAGACGATCCGGACGACCCGGTCACCGGGCGTACGGTGTGGCGGCTGGAGACCGCGACGCCCGGCAACCCGGTGCTCGCCCTCGGTCTCACCCACGCGGTCAGCCAGGTCTTCGACGGTCGCCTCGTGCAGATCAGCCGGGCCGCCGACAACTGCGTGATCGTCACCGACGGGCCGGTCCGGCCGATCGCCGACGAGATCGGGCTCGCCGAGGACGTCGGCCTGGTGACCGTCTCCGGTCAGTCCTGGGCGGCGCTGGACTTCCCGCTGGTCTGGCGGCGGGTGGGCGACGGCACCGGCGACGACGACCTGACCTGTTCCGTGGGCGCGGTTCCCGGTGGTCTCGCCGAGGCGGACGCCGTCGCGGAGGCGGACTTCGCGGACGTCGGCGTGCGCTGGACGGCTCTGACCGATGTGGAGCGTCTCGTCGCCGCGTCGCCGCAGCCGCAGCATGCCTCGGCGACGATCTGGCAGCTGGTCGCCCTGCCGGCCACCGGCCGCCCGTACGCCGTGCAGCCCGACGCCTTCCTCGCCGCCGACGCGTCGATCACCCTCGCCGTCGGGGAGCGTCAGCTGACCCTTCGCCCGCACGCCGACCGCGTCACGGTCGAGGTGCGATAACCATGCATCACCACAACCACTATTACGGGCAGTCGCACATCCTCGCCCGGTACGCCGGCCTCGACGACGAGTTCCCGCCGCGCCTGCGGGGATACCTGCAACACGGCTGGAACATCGGCTGTGGCTGGAATCCCGTCCATGAGTTCTTCGACGGTGCCTGGCGCTACGTCTGGAGCGACTGGCCCCGCCGGCGCGGGCACTACCTCGGCCGCCGCAACTACCACGTGGTCGGCGCGCCCTGGCTCTACCTGCTGGAGCTGGAGCCGGAGCTGGGCACGGTCCCGGAGGACAAGCGCGAAGGCACCCTCTGGTTCCTGTTCCACGGCTGGGAAGGCGGCAAGATCTCCGGCAACCACCGGCGGCTGATCGACGAGATCAAGGAGACCGAGCGCGGCCCGGTCACGATCAGCCTCTACTACACCGAATACGAGCGCCGGGAGATCCGCCAGCACTACGAGAAGGCGGGCTTCGACGTCATCTGCTTCGGCCAGCGCGGCTGGAACTACGAGGGCACCGACCGGCGCTTCCTCTACAAGCAGCTGGAAGCGTTCCGGCGGCACAAGCGGGTGGCCTCGAACCGGCTCGCCACGGCGATCTTCTACGGCGTCTCGGTGGGCTGCGAACCGGCCGTCTACGGCGACCCGATGGACCTGGCGGGGGAGAACCCGCTGTTCGGCGGCATAGCGCGGATCGAGCGGCTGTGGCCGGAGATGATCGGCAAACAGATCGATCCGATGGCCGCCCGCGAGATCACCGACGAGGAACTGGGCCGGGCGTGGCTGCTGCCGCCCGAGGAGATGCGGATGCTCTTCGACTGGAGGGAACGTGACTGAGATCGAGAGCACCGTGCGAGTCGTCCGGGGCGAGATGCAGCCCTGGAGCGACCAGAATCAGCCGGGCCGGCCACCGGCCGGGGGACCGGTGGTCTGCCGTCTGCTGTCCGACCTGCTGCCCCGAGCCCGGCGTACGCTCGTCGTCGGCCCGCACGGCCAAGACGTCCTGGACCTCGTCGCCGATCGCAGCGACCAGGTCACCGTGCTGCTCCGCTCGGTCAGCGACGCCACCGACCTAGCGACCTCGCCGGCCGGCGAGATGTCCTTCCTGGACGGCCGCTTCGAGGTCGTCGCCGGGGCGCTCGACGGGCTGGCCGGGGCCACCCTCGAACCGTACGACGTGATCGTCGCGGTCGACGGGCTCGACCGCGTCCTCGGCGCCGACAGCCCGGATCTGAGCTGGCCGGAACGCCTGGCTCAGCTGCTGAAGCACGCGACCGTCGACGCGGCGCTCGTCCTCGGGCTGGAGAACGGCTTCTCCCTGACCAGCCTGCTCGACCGGCGCGGGCTCGACGAACGGCACGGGGACAACGAATGGTGGCCGCTGCGGGACGACCCCGAGCGCCCGGCCTCCGTCGCGGCGTTCGCCGAGGCCGTCGAACGCGCCGGAGTCTCCGGCACCACCGCGTACGCGAACTTCAGCGAAGCCGGCATCGCGCACACCCTCATCGAGACCACGGCCGCCGCCGGGGCCCGGCCCGGCAGCCTGCTCTGCCGCTTGGGCGTACGCGGAATCGCCGCGGCCGCCGCGTCGCTGCCGCTCCTGGCCCCGATCGGGGAGCTGGCCGAAGCCGCCGCGCTCGCCGGGCAGCTCGACGCGGTTCCCGAGAGCTGGCTGCTGATGCGGGGCAAGCCCACCCGGGCCGCGTACGCCGAGGGCGCGGCGAAGGGTGTCACCGTCGCGGTCGACCGGGCGGACTCCGGGTGGATCGTGGACTCCGCCGGGGCTGCCGCCGACGTGCCTGGTGGACTCCGCGTCCGGGTCGGAACGCGTACGCTGCCGGACGCCCCGACGGCGGAGGACGTGCTGTTCCGGCTCGCCGCCGCCGGAGACGTCCCCGGGGTACGCGCGTTCGCCGCCGAGGTGGGCGCCTGGGCGCGTACGCAGTCGGGGTCGGGCGTGTTCTGCTTCGACGACCTCGGCTACGACGGGACCGGGTTCACGCCGGGCTTCTACGGCTGGGCCGTCGTCGAACCGGTGTCGCCGGGAGAGCTGCTCGCCGCCGCTTGGCACCGCTGGCGCGACCGGCTCGTCAGCGGCCACCGCCGGCACCCGTGGCCGCCGTGGATGACGGGCGACGAGCTGGTGGCGACGCTGCTGCGAATGTCGGGCGACGAGGCCGAACCGTCCACCGTGGAACGCGGCCGGGAGATCGCCGCAGCGGTGTCGACCGCGACCGACCCCGTCATCGATCAGTCGACTATGGACCTCCGGTCGGCGCTGGAGGACGCCGCGGCGGCGCGCCACGAACTGGCCGAGCTGCGCGGACACGTGTTCGGGCTGGAGCGCACGCTCGGGTTCCGCGACAAGCAGCTCAAGGTACGCGAGAAGCGCATCCGCGAAATGCGGGCCAGCGTCCAGCGCTACGAGGCGATCCGCAACCATCGCCTGTTCAAATACGTCCGGTACGCCGCGAAGATCCGCCACCCGAAGCAGTTCGCGCGCGCGGTGATGCGGCGCCTGCGGGGCTGACCGTGCGGCGTTGGTTGATCTTGAACAGAAAACGCTGCCAGGGCAACGCTTCCTATTCAAGATCAACCAACGCGAGCGCCGAGCCGGAGAAGCGGCAACGCGAGCGCCGAGCCGGAGAAGCGGCAACGCGAGCGCCGAGCCGGAGAAGCGGCAACGCGAGCGCCGAGCCGGAGAGCGGCAACGCGAGCGCCGAGCCGGTGAAGCAGCGGGTCAGAGGCGCTCGGACGCAGTCGACCGCCAAGGCTCGGCGAGTTCCGCGTACCACTTCTTGAGGGCCTGAGCGTCATCGCCCTGACGCGCGCCCGGCCCGAGTGACGCGCCGGGCGTGATCACGCCGGGCCCACCCCGCGCGACTTGCCAGGTGGGCGCGCCCGGCGGTGGCGCCGTGGATTTCGGCAGGCCGGCCGCCCAGTCGGCGAGCTGGCCGCCGCGGCTGCCGTCGATGACCGTGCCGGTCTGCGGGGCCGGGGTGGCGCTCCAGCTCATGGTGGCTTTGCGCAGCACGCCGCCGCCGCCGACGCCTGGACCGGGCAGGACGAACGCCCCGCCGCCGGGCGCCATGCCGCTGTTCATGCCCAGCGGCATCATCGACACGGGCGCGCCAGGCGTCATCGCGGTGGTCGGCGGGCCGCCGCCACCGGTCAGCGTCGGGCCGGGCCCGTCGTAGTCGGAGTAGGCGCGGTCGTACACGTGCTCGCTGGCTCGCTCGCTCAGCACCTCGGCCGCGGACCGATTGCCACCCGAGGAGCCGGCGCCCAGGCCGGAGGAGGTGGTCGTGGCGACCCCGGGTAGACCTGGCGGCGGCGCGTAGCCGACCGGCGGCGCGACGACGGCGGCCGCGGTGAACAGCGCGCCGCCGATGACACCGCCGGCGCCCCCGCCGCCGCGCGGGAAGTCGTGGGGGTTGTCCTTGCGGCCCGGCCCGTCCGGATCGGTACGCGGTTGCCGATGCGGCCGGTCCTTGCGCGGCTCGTCCGGCGCGATCGACACGGGCAGGATCTTCGGCGCGTACGCCTTGGGCCCCTTGATCCGCAGCGGCCCGACCGCCTGGTCCATATGGGACATCGTGCCGCGGGCACGCCGATTGAGGTCCTGGGCGGCGGCGCTCAGCGAAGCCGTCGTCGCGGTGGCCGACTCGCCGAGCCGCAGCCACTCCTCGACCAGCGGATCGATCTCGGTACGCGCCCGGTCGAGCTGATCGACGACCTTGCCGACGTCCGCCGCGATCTGGTGGTACGCGTCGGCGTCCCCCTTGAGCGACGCGGCCAGCGCGCGGGCGTACGCGTACGTCTCGGCGGCCGCCTCGGACTTGGCCGACCACGACTTCTCCAGCTTCCCGACCGCGGTCAGCAGAAGCTCGGCGGCGTGCGCCACGAGGTCGCCGACCGCGTTCGCGGCCGGGATGACGTCGCGCTCGTGCGGGTCGCGCTGGACCGCGTCGGCGATCCGCGGCACGTCGTATGCCTGCCAGTTGACCTGCCATGGTGCCGTCATCAGCCCTCCACCACCTTTGCCGGCTCCAGGCTGTCGACCGGCTCCACCGCGGCGGGTTCGACCGTCGGCTCCACAGTGGTTTGCACGGTGGGTTCCACAGTGGGCTCGACGACGGCCGGTTCGCTGGGCGGCGCGCCGGCTGACGGCGCGGCTGCGTCGTCCACCGGCGTCACATCGGCCGGCGGCGGCGTCTCGACACCGGACGGCGCGGGCCCGGCCGACGGCGCGGCCGGGGTGTTGACCCCCGGCACGATCCCGGCCGTCCGCTGCAACACCTTCTGCAGCGCGCCCTCGGAAAGGGCGTCCGACGATTGATAGCCGTCCGCGATCTTGCCGACGGCCTCGATCAGGAACTGCAACGAGGCGATCTGCCTCGACAGGTTCCCGTGCGCCTCACGGATCGCCTGCGACGTCTCTGTCCGCCGTTGGAAGAGCTCGCCGCTCGGATTGCTCTCGCCGAACGTCACCGGGTCCGTGAACAGATACTTCTGTCGTTCCAGACCCGGCTGCAAGACATCGTTCAAGATAGACGTGAGGTCCTTAGTGAAATCCCGCAGCGCAGCGGGATCGACCCGGATCTCTCGGTCCATGCGCCGCCTCCCCAGAGCGTGACCGGCCGGCTACAACCTAGCACTATCGCGCTCCACAAAGACATCGTTCGGGCGTCGCTCTCAAGTGAACTCTGGGGTGGTTTTTCCAGCGTGTAGACCAATCCACTGTGGCCCGGAGATCGACCCCGGCCGGGCTGTGGGGCACCAGCTCCGCGACGCTCGACTAGTACGCAGGCAGAGGCGGTCGTCGATCACCGCCGTCAGGCGGGCAACCGGCGCAGCAGAGTGATCACGGCGGTGAGCAGTGCGACGACGGCGACGATCAAGAAGGCGGTCGCGACGGTCGGGTTGGCGAGCAGCCACCACATCGCCCCGGCGGCGAGCACGACGGCGATCCAGGGCTGCCATCGGCGGATGAAAGTGCGTACGCCGGGCCGTGGGCCGATCGCCCGGCCGACCGGATCGATCGCCGTGTTCACGCCGCGGCGGAACAGGGTGGCGCCGCGACCCGGTCCCGCCAGGTACACCCAGATCGCGGCCAGGGCCGCCGCTACCGTCGTCGTCGCCAGCGCGATGACGAGGTACCGCAGGAGCTGATCCCAGACCGTGAGCGCCACGTCGGTGTTGAAGCCCTTCGCGGCCAGCTTCTCGGCGTACCGATTGCGGAAGACCGCGTACGCGCCCAGCGTGAGCAGCAGCAGGACGGCGCTGATGAGCAGGCCGACGAGCAGGCCGCGCCGATGGTTGGGCGCGCACCACACGCCCAGCCCGAGCACGACCAGCGCCAGGATCGGCAGCCAGGTCCCGGCCTTGTCGAGCAGTTTCACGTACCGCTGGATCTCGGGCAGGTTGTCGATCGTGGCCACGGTGTAGGGGATCGACACGTCCGGGACCTTGCTGAGGAAGCCCCAGCCCCGGTTGACGAGGTTGTCCTTGGCGGCGGTCACCACCGGACCGAGGTTGATCACGATGTCGGCGTCCTGAGTGGAGACGACCGTGCCGTCCTCGCCGGTGAGCAGCTTGTCGATCTGCGTATGCGCCGAGCGATTGATTTCCGTCCACAGCGTCGCGAACTGCGGCGAGGTGACGAGCTCGCCGACGATCCGCTGAACCTGCCCCTTGATCCAGTTCGTGATGGCCGGTGCGGCCAGCGTCGCCGCCTGATCGGCGCCCTTGATCCCGGTCGCCTGCGCGAGCTGTTGAATCAGGGCCGGCAGATCGGCCGAGTTCATCACCGCGTCGGTGACCCGGGTGGTGATCGCCCGCTGGACGTCCGGATCGCTCGCCAGCGGAGCGACCGTCTCCACATAGCGATCGGTGTTCAGTAGTTCAGAGCGGGCGAACCGGGCCGTCACCGAGGCGACCACCAGCAAGCTGGAGATCACCAGGAGGACGACGGCCCCGGTCCACCGCAGAGTCCGCATCCGGCGCTCACTCGGCGTGCTGGAGCTTGCGTACGCGGAACGCCATGATGATGTCGGTGATGCCGCGAGCCAGGCAGATCGCCGCCACCAGCACGATCAGCGTGTAGAGCGACCGGGTGAACCGGCCGGCGGCCCAGAAGCCGAGCAGCATCTCGATGATGCCGACGATCAGGCCGAGCCACCACGCGTCGTTCTCCGCCTTGGTGAGGAACGCCAGGATGATGTCAGCGACCCCCTTGAAGAGCAGGTACCAGCCGACGAACGCGGCCAGCCAGAACACCGTCTTGCCGGGATTCGCCCAGCACAGGATTCCGGTGACGAGGAACAGCGCGGCCAGTACGCCGTGCAGCCATTTCCAGCCGGGGGCGGTGAACATCTGGAACAGCTCTGCGATGGCCGCGACCAGGACCACCGCGCCGGCGAGCGCGGCGATCGAGGCGACACTCCGGCTGTCGAAGCCCAGGACGAACCAGCTGACGATGATCCACGCAGTGCCGGTGATCAGGAACAGCCACCAGGGCATTCCACCGGAAGTCTTGGACATGCCCGCAGAACCGGGCATCTTGGGAACACTTGCCGTCGTCATGGCTCTAATATGAGGCTAATTCGGGGTGAATGTGGCTGATTTGGCGAGATGAGGGCAGGTATGGCGGAACCACCCACTGGCCGGACGTACCTGCGGCTCATCCTGCTCGGTGCGGCCATCGGCATCCCGGCCGCGCTGCTCGCCGCCCTGTTCATCGCGTCGGTGCACGGGCTCGAACACTGGCTCTGGGGCCCCGGCGAACCCCCCTGGTACGCCGTCCTCTCGCTCCCCGTCCTCGGTGCGATCATCGTCGTCCTGGCGCGCCGGTTCCTGCCCGGCGACGGCGGCCACTCCCCGCTCGAAGGACTGAGCACCGCCGCCACTCCGATCTCGCACGCTCCGGGTGTCTTCCTCGCCGCCCTCGGTTCCCTGTCGTACGGGGCCGTGCTGGGCCCGGAGGCCCCGGTCATCGCGCTCGGCTCGGTGGTCGGCATGGTGGCGAACCGCTACGCGAAGTTCGACACGCAGGGCGCCTCGGTGATCTCCAATGCCGGCCAGTTCTCCGCGATCTCCGCGCTGTTCGGCGGCCCACTGGTCGCCGGGATGCTGCTCCTCGAGGGCGGCATCGGCCTGGGCGCCCGGCTGCTGCCGGTCCTGCTGCCCGGCCTGGTCGCCGCCGCGATCGGCTACCTGATCTTCGTCGGCTTCGGCACCTGGGGCGGACTCGACGCGCCCGGCCTCGAAGTGCCCGACCTGCCCGCGTACTCCGGGGTGCACCTCGGCGACCTGCTGATCGTCATGGTCGTCGGCGTCCTCAGCTCACTCGCCCTGGCCCGGGTGCACCGGCTGGGCACGCGGGTCTCGGAGGTGAAGCTGCCGATGCCCGCCCTGCTCCTGGCCGGCGGCCTCGCCGTCGGACTGCTGGCCCTCCTGGCCCGGGCACTCGGCGCGAACTCCCAAGACGTGCTCTTCTCCGGCCAGACCTCCGTCGGCGTCGTGGCCACCGCGGACTCGACGAAAATCGTGCTCGTCCTGCTGATCGCCAAATTCCTCGCGTACGCGATCTGCCTCGGCTGCGGCTTCCGCGGCGGCCCGATCTTCCCCGCGATCTTCCTCGGCGTCGCCATCGCCTCCCTGGGCGTGGTCTGGTTCGACCTGTCCCCGACGCTCGCCCTGGCCGGCGGGGCAGCCGCGGGCATGGCGGCGCAGACACGACTGATCTTCTCGCCGCTGCTGTTCGCGGGCCTGCTCGTGGGCGCGTCCAGCCTCGACGTGCTGCCGCCCGCGGTCCTCGCCGTCGCCGCGGCCTGGCTGACGACGAAGTTCCTGGACCGGCGCGCCAAGCCCACCGTAGAAACCGTCGCCCCCGCCGACTAACCCCCGCTCGCCCCTCCCCGCCCCTCCCCGCTCGCTCCCGCTCGCCCCCGCCCCCGCTCGCTCCCGCTCGCCCCCGCCCCGCCCCGCCCCGCTCGCTCCCGCTCGCCCCGCCCCCGCTCCCGCTCGCCCCGCCCTCTCCCCGTTGATCATGGAGTTAACTGTGGTCTCGACGGTGTGTCGCGACCGGAAACTCCATGATCAACGCAGCAATCGGCGGCGGCAAGCGCGGCAGCAATCGGGGGCGGCGAGCGCGGCAGCAATGGGGGGCGGCGAGCGCGGCGGGTACGGCGCGGGAAGGGAAGGTCAGAGGCGGACGACCATTTTGCCCGTGTTCTCGCCACGGAGCAGTCCGAGGAACGCCTCGGGGGCGTTGTCGAGCCCGTCGACGACGGTCTCCTGGAACGAGATCTTGCCCTCGCGCAGCCAGCCGCCGATCTCGGCGACCATCTCCGGCATCCGGGCACCATGATCGTTGACGATGAATCCGCGCAGGGTCAGCCGCTTGCCGATGGCCAGCGCCAGGTTCCGGGGCGCGGCGGGCGGCGTGGTGTCGTTGTACGCCGAGATGGCCCCGCACAGGGCGACCCGGCCGTGCTGGTTGAGGGAGCTGATCGCGGCCTCCAGGTGGTCCGCGCCCACGTTGTCGAAGTACACGTCGATGCCGTCCGGCGCGGCCTGCTTCAGCTGCTGCCCCACGGGGCCGTCCTTGTAGTTGAAGGCGGCGTCGAAGCCGAGGTCCAGCAGGTGTGCCACCTTCTCGGCCGAGCCCGCGCTGCCGATGACCCGGGACGCGCCCTTGAGCTTGGCGATCTGCCCGGCGATGCTGCCGACCGCGCCGGCGGCACCGGAGACGAAGACGACGTCGCCCGGCTTGAACTCGGCGACGTCCAGGAGTCCGGCGTACGCCGTCAGGGAGGTCATCCCCAGCACGCCCAGGTACGCCGAAGGCGACAGCCCCTCGATCGGAGCGACCTTGCGGGCGTGGCGGGCGTCGAGGACGGCGATGTCGCGCCAGCCCAACCCGTGCAGGACAAGATCGCCGGGAGCGAATCCGTCGGCGCGCGACTCGACGACCTCGCCGATCGCGCCCCCGTCGAGCGGCTGCCCGAGCTGGAACGGCGGGACGTACGACTTCACGTCGTTCATCCGTCCCCGCATGTAGGGGTCCACCGACATGAACAGGTTGCGTACCACCAGCTGTCCCTCGGCGGGCGCCGGCGTCTCCACCTCGACCAGCGCGAAGTTCTCCGCCGTCGGCCAGCCGGCCGGGCGGGACGCGAGGGTGATCTGGCGAGCCATCCTTGACCTCCATAAATAGTTGAACTGCCTCAACTATACTGGCGGTCATGACGGTGACGCGAGAAGTGGTGCAGCTCATGGCCGAGATCGCGGCCCGGTTCAACGCGGGTTACGAGGATGCGGCCGGGACGCACCAGCTCACGGCGATGCAGGCCAAGCTGCTCATGCTGGTGGCGGCCGAGCCGCAGCCGATGCGACGGCTGGCCGACGAGTTCCACTGCGACCCGTCGAACGTCACCGGCATCGCCGATCGGCTCGAACGCCGGGGCCTCGTCGTCCGCGAGCCCGACCCTGGCGATCGGCGGGTGAAGAACGTGGCCCTGACCGACGCCGGCCGCCACGTCGTCGACGATCTGCGCGGCTCGCTCGGGTTCGCCGCCGAACCGTTGCGGTCGCTCACCGAGCCGGAGCGCGAGCAGCTCCGTGACCTCCTCCGGAAAATGCTGGAGCCCCGTTGATCATGGAGTTTCCGGTCACGACACACCGGCGAGACCACAGTTAACTCCATGATCAACGGGGAGAGGGCCTAAGGGCGGGGAG
>NZ_JBFBAZ010000026.1:0-83515 GCF_040682475.1 Hamadaea sp. NPDC051192 | reverse complement strand
GTCGAATCTTGTCCCAAGATTCGACCCACAACCCTGATCCGGAGCGCTAGGAGAGCTGGGCGGTGACGAGGCCGGCGCGGGCTTTCGGGGTGAACCAGGTGGACTTGCGCGGGAGCTTCTCCCGGGCGAGGTTCACGGCCACGAAGTCGGCCACGGTCACGGGTGCGATCAGGATCGCGAGGGCGGCGCGGCCCGCGTCGACTTCGCCGGCGAGCCAGTCGGCCGGATAGTCGCCGCCGACGTAGGTGATCCGCTTGTCGCCGGGGTCGAGGGCCAGCGCCTCGCTGAAGACCAGCCGCTCGACCAGGGCGTGGTCGAGGTTCTCCACGTCGGGCACGCCGGCCGACGGGGGCAACACGATGCTCCAGTGGCCGCTTTGTGCGTACAAGTGGATGGTGCCGCGAGTGGCCGGGACCGTGACCGGGCCGCTGAGCGCGGTGACCGTGGCGCCGGTCTTCTCCAGCGTCGAGACCAGCTCGTTCGGCGGCAGCGGGAGGTCCGCGAGCAGACGGTTGTAGGGCTGGATGGCCACGGACGCCGGGGTGGTCACGACTGCGAGGAACCGCGGCAGCTCGCCGACCTGGGCCGCGAGAGACCGGTGGTTGCCGTCCGCGACGACCAGCTCGCCGCCACCCGCGAGGCCTGCGAGACTCGCGGCCAGGGGGTCGGTCCCGCTCACCGGCCAGATTTCGTGGGTACGCCCAGCGGGGTCGACGTCGCTGGCGGCGGACGGACCGAGATCCGCGACGGCGGCGGCGAGTGCGGCGTGCAGTTCGTCGCCCCGGGCGGTCTGGAGGAGCAGGACCGGGCTGAGCAGGTGGCCGACGGCCTGGAAGAGCGCGACGCGTTCCTTGACCTTGGCGAGGAAGACGTCTTCGTTGCGGATGACCAGGCCGGGCTCGTCGGCGCTGGTCGAGATCTGGTCGGTGTCGACCATCGCCCAGAGGCCGTAGCCGACCGCACCGTCGGGGGCGGTGATCCGGTAGACCACGACTACCTCGTCGGCCGAGCTGAGCGCGCCGGACTCCTGCAGGGCGGCGAGCCGGCGCTGCGCGGCCGGCAGCGCGTCGAGGAAGCTGCTGCCCAGGGAGTCGGGGGCCAGGTGGGGCATCTCGATCGCCAGCGCGCTGGCCGGGTCGGCCTCGATGATCGCGGTGATCTCGGCGTCGTCGGCGAACTCGTCGTAGTTCTGCGCTCCGGTGTTGCCGGTGGGCGTGGCGAGCCAGGCGCGAGAGATCGGGTGCACAACCGTCATGGTGCTCGAAAATACCGCTGCCGGCTCAAGCCGGGGCGAGCGCCCCGGCCAGGTCTCGCCACGTGGGCACGTAATGCGGGATGCGCTGGGCGAGGGCCTCGCTCGCGCGGTGGCGGCCGTTGCCCAGGTGGGCACGGACGACGATCGGCGGGGCGAGCAGATCGACCAGTTCGGGGTCGGCCCACTGGCCGGGGCGGACGTCGAAGTGGAGGGTGCCACGGCAGGCGGCCACCTCGGCCGGGTGGACCCGCAGCGTCCAAGGCGCGGCATTGTTTTCAGCCATGTATTGCTCAACGACAGAGGGCCACGTTGGCCACACGCTCCGGTGTTAGGGTCCAGGAAACGATGGGTGCTTACCCACAGCGTTGACTTCCTACTTATTCGACTAAGGAGTTGCCCCCGTGGCAGGAGTGCGCAACCTCACCCAGGCGGAGGCGGTCGAGCGAGCCCGTCTGCTGACGGTGGGCACGTACGACATCACGATCGATCTCACCGACGGCTCCGGCAATCCCGGAGACGGAACCTTCCGGACTGTCACCGAGGTCGCCTTCGACTGCGCCGAACCCGGCGCGCAGACCTTCATCGAGCTCGCCGCCCGGTCGGTACGCAGCGCGACGCTCAACGGCTCGCCGGTCGACGTCTCCGGCTGGTCCGACAGCACCGGCCTGGTCCTGACCGGTCTCGCCGCGCAGAACCGGCTCGTCGTCGACGCCGACTTCGACTACTCGACCTCCGGCCAGGGTCTGCACCGCGCGGTGGACCCGGTCGACAAGGAGGTCTACCTCTACAGCCAGTTCGAGACGCAGGACGCCCAGAAGGCGTACGCGTGCTTCGACCAGCCCGACCTCAAGGCGACCTACACCTGGCACGTGACCGCCCCGGCGCATTGGAAGGTCGTCTCCAACTCGGTCGTCGACCGGGTCGAGAAGACCGACGCCGGCGCGCAGGTCGTGCACTTCGCCCAGTCGGCCAAGATGAGCACCTACGTGACCGCGCTCTGCGCCGGCCCCTACCACGAGGTACGCGACGAGCACGACGGCATCGACCTGGGCATCTTCTGCCGCCAGAGCATGGCGCAGTACCTCGACCCGGACGACATCTTCCTGCTCACCAAGCAGGGCTTCGACTTCTTCCACCAGCAGTTCGGCGTGCGCTACCCGCTGCCGAAGTACGACCAGCTGATCGTCCCGGAGTTCAACGCCGGCGCGATGGAGAACTTCGGCTGCATCACCAACGCCGAGACCTGGTTCATCTTCCGGTCGGCCGTCACCGACTACGAGAAGGAGCAGCGCGCCAACACGATCCTGCACGAGATGGCGCACATGTGGTTCGGCGATCTGGTCACCATGCGCTGGTGGGACGACCTGTGGCTGAACGAGTCGTTCGCGGAGTGGGCCTCGCACTGGGCCAACACCGAGAACACCCGGTTCGTCGACGCCTGGACGACGTTCCTGTCGATCCGCAAGAACTGGGGCTACCGCCAGGACCAGATGTCGTCGACCCACCCCGTCTACTGCGAGATGCCCGACGTCGCGGCGGTCGAGGTCAACTTCGACGGCATCACGTACGCCAAGGGCGCGTCGGTCATCAAGCAGCTCGTCGCGTACGTCGGGATCGACGCGTTCGTCACGGGGCTGCGGGCGTACTTCGCCAAGCACGCCTGGTCGAACGCCACGTTCACCGATCTGCTGACCGAGTTGGAGACGGCCTCGGGTCGGGAGCTGACCGACTTCGCCGACCAGTGGCTGAAGACGGCCCAGGTCAACACCCTGACCCCGGTCGTCGAGATCGCGACGGACGGCACCTACGAGTCGGTCGTCGTGCGGCAGTCCGCTCCGGACAGCCACCCCGTCCTGCGTACGCACCGGATCGGGGTCGGCCTCTACGACCTGGCCGACGGCAAGCTCGTCCGCCGGGACGTGCTCGAGGTGGACGTCGCGGGGGCGTCGACGACGATCTCCGCGCTGGCCGGCGTACGCGCCGCCGACGTGCTCGTGCTCAACGAGGGCGACTACTCCTACCTGAAGCTGCGGCTGGACGACCGGTCCCTGGAGACCGTCGTCAACCACATCGGCGGCTTCGAGTCGTCGCTGACCCGCGCGCTGTGCTGGACGGCGACCTGGGACATGGTCCGGGACGCCGAACTGGCCGCGCGGGACTACCTCACCCAGGTCGTCTCGGGTCTGCCGGTCGAGACCGACTCGTCGCTCGTCACCGCGACGCTCAACCAGCTGCGGACGGCGTTGACGTTCTACGCCGACCCGGCGTGGGCGCCCGAGGGCTGGGCGCGCCTGGCCGCGACGGCTCGCGAGGTCGTCGCCTCGGCCGAACCGGGCAGTGGTACGCAGCTCATCTGGGCGCGTACGTTCATCGGGGCGGCCCGGCAGCCGGCGGAAGCCGCCGTGCTCAAGGGCTGGCTGGACGGCGACGGCGTACCGGAGGGGTTGACCATCACGGGCGAACTGCGGTGGCAGCTCGTCCAGGCGCTCTCCGCGCTCGGGGTGCTCACCGGCGACGACATCCAGAACGAGCACGCCGCCGACCAGACGGCCAGCGGTGACAAGGAGTCGGCGACGGCGTACGCCCTCCAGCCGGACCCGGCGGTGAAGGCCGAGGTCTGGGCCGAGCTGACCGGCGACGCCGAGCCGGCCAACTGGCGTTCCCGGGCGCTGCTGCTCGGCTTCCAGCACTCCACGCAGATCGAGCTGACCAAGCCGTACGCCCAGAAGTACCTGGACGTGGCGGCGGAGATCTGGGCGAAGCGCGACAGCGAGCCGGCGCAGGAGTTCCTCGTCCTCGGGTACCCGGCGATGCAGGTGAGCCCGGAGACGGTGGCGGCCACCGAGGCGTGGCTGGCGCAGGACGGGCACCCGGCCCCGCTGCGGCGGCTCATCGCCGAGGGCAAGGACTCCGTCGAGCGGGCACTGGCCGCTCGGGCGTGCGACACCGCCGCCTGACGCACTTACGCGTCGGCGGCCCGCGCCGCCGACGCGCCTGCGACAGCTGCAGATCAGGGTTACGCAGGCCAGTTCCGGCCGCGGAAGGATGCGTAACCGTCATCTGCGGGAAATACGAGAACGGCCCCGCTCACACGAGCGGGGCCGTTTGAGTGTGTTGAGTTACGAGCGGCCGGCGAGGTTCACCAGCATCGCGAGCCCGCTGATGAAGCCGCCCGCGAGGTCGCCGCCGTTGAACGCGGCGGCCATCGAGAACGCCGCGAGCTTGCAGTCGCGGTCGTGCAGCCGCTTGCGCGCCTGCTCCCCGGTCACGATCTCCAGCTGGCGCTGCTCCGGCGAGGCCGCCAGGAGTACCGAGCGGGCCGGTTCGGCGAGTTCGCCGTGCAGCTTCTCGGCCGCTTCGCGGACGGGCTCGTCGAGGCGTCCGCAGTAGATGCTGAACGAGAGGCCGGTCGTCTGGTCGGCCTGCTTCAGCGCCTCGTCGAGGCGGAGCAGCTGCCGGGTCGTGAACGGACCGTCGGCCGGCGGGGTCTGGGTGTCGTCACCAGCGGTCACTTGCGCCTCCCGTCACGCCGGGTGCCGTGGCCGTCGCGGCCGTGGCCAGCTCGCTGCCGGTCGCCGCAGGCAACGCCGCCTGCGCGTGCTCACCGGACTCCTCGCCGGACCCGTGGGCCGAGGAGGTGAACCAGACCGGCGCCGAGTCGAAGGACCGGCCCGGCCGGTAGCGCTTGGCACGACTCTTGCCGCTTCCGGCGTACACGAGAGCCGCGACCACCACGATCACGGCGAGTGGCGCCACGACGAAGGTGAGAACGGTCTGCGCAATATCCAAGATCAACGCCCCCCAATAAAGGCGTCCAACAGGACGGTGGACCTCCTAAAGCTAAACCTACCGGCGATCACCCAGCGTGGCGGGGTACGCCGAGAAATCCCGCCAATCTCGTAAAGCGGTTACGAATCTCTGTAAGGATGACGAGCAGGACATACGAGAGGAATCGCCATGAGGGCTGTTCTGTCCCGCCTAGCCGTGGGAGGCGCCGCGTTGCTCGCCGGAGCCGCGACACTCCTGTTGGGACCGGCGGTGCCGGCCCATGCCGACACCGTCTTCATCGAGGTGAACCCGTCGACCATCCTCGCCGGATACCAGGTGGCGTTGCGCGGTAGCTGTGGCGCGAACCCGAACGCCGCGAAGGCCACCTCCAGCGCGTTCGGCACGGTCACGCTGACCCCGGAGAAGGGGTTCCTCATCGGATCCGCGACCATCCCGTCGGACAAGAAGCCCGCCGGGTACTCGGTCAAACTGACCTGTGCCAGCGGCAGCACCGCGACCACGACCGTCTGGGTGATCAGCGCCTCGTCGACGCCGACCAAGGGCCCGAACACCGGCGGTGGTTATCTTGCTCACGGTGGTGGCGGCACCGGCCTGCTCGCCGGTGGCCTCGCCGCGGTGGCGGCCGGTGGCGCGCTGGCCTTCTGGACGGCCCGCCGGCGGCGTGAAGTCCGGCAGTGAACCGCCGGACCGGCCGGTGGACAGGGTGGCTGGCCGGTCTGCTCGTGCTCGCCGGGATCTTCTGCGCGGGTGTCGGGCTGGGCCAGGCCACCGGTGCGTTCTCACTGCCTGACCTGTTCGGCGCGGGCACCAAGGCCCCGCCGGGCGAGTTCCCCGTGCTCGGGCCGAGCCGGCCGACCCGGATCGTGATCCCGTCGATCGGCGTCCGGGCCACCGTGCACGGCGTCGGCCGGGATCGGGACGGCGCCATCGCCGTCCCCTCGCTGTCGCTCACCAATGAGGCCGGGTGGTTCACCGAAGGGCCGAGTCCTGGTCAGTACGGCCCGGCCATTCTGGTCGGCCACGTGGACACCCACGACCGCCCGGCGGTCTTCCACAAGCTCGGGGATCTCAAGGCAGGCGCGCGCATCCAGATCACCCGGCGAGATCGGAACGTCGCGGTCTTCGAGGTCAACTCCGTCGAGACCTTCCGCAAGTCGGACCTGCCGGCCAAGCGCGTCTACACCGACTACTCCCGGCCCGGCCTACGGCTCATCACCTGCGGCGGCTCGTGGGTGGGCGGAGACCTCGGCTACGCGAGCAACGTCATCGTCTTCGCCTCGCTCATCGAGGTCCACAAGGCATGAAACAAGGGGTACGCCGGTGGGCGTACCCCTTGTTGGTAAGTCGGAAGGCAGGTCAGAGGGCTGGGGCCAGCCACTCCTCCCACCTCGGGTCGGGGGCCCGGTGACCGAGCACCCGCCATGCGGCGCCGCGTGGGGCGGCGGGCTGGGCGGGCAGCCGCCAGCCGAGCTCGGCCAGCGTCTTGTCGCCCTTGGAGTGGTTGCACTTGGCGCAGGCCGCCACGACGTTCTCCCAGTGATGGCCGCCGCCTTTGGACTTCGGCATCACGTGGTCGATCGTCTCGGCCGGGCCGAGGCAGTAGACGCAGCGACCGCCGTCGCGGGCGAAGATCGCCCGGCGGGACAGGCCGACATGCGTCCGGTAAGGCACGCGCACGTAGCGCTGAAGCCTTATCACCAAAGGGATCGGCAGGGCCCGGCGGGTGCTGTGGAGCACGCCGTCGCCGTCGGCGACACAGACGGCTTTGCCGGACAGGATCAGGATCGCGGCGCGTCGAACAGTGACGACACACAAGGGCTCATAAGTCGCGTTCAGGACCAGTGCTGCTGAGCTCTTCATGTGTCGTATGTCAGGCATCGCCGTCACCCTTCTCGCGCCGTTGTCGTTCCCCCGGCCGGGGGGCCTGTGACAATCGTGACCGACGGATGTGCTAAACGCACGACCTTTTTCGACTTCGGGCGAAGAATTCACCGCCATGTAGCCCAACGCGTCGGAAATGCCGGAAATTACCGGCGGACTGGATCTCTCAGCCGACCGTGCTGTACTAACGTCTCGTGACCGCGCTACTCCTTCAATTCCTCGCCGATGCCACCCCCTCCCCGACGCCCACGGTCGACTGCGACGGCGACAGCGCCTGCATGCAGTTCTACGACTGGTTCAAGAACGCGAAGGTGGCCGAGGCGAGCCTGTGGGTGATCAAGCCGGCCCGCATCGTGCTGATCGTGGTGCTGGCCCTGATCCTCCGCGCGGTCCTGCACCGGACGATCACGCGGATGACCGACCGGGCGGGCGAGGGCAAGATCCCCACGATCCTGCGCCCGCTGCGGGAGAAGCTGCCCTCCTCGCTGACCGAGCCGACGTCGCTGTTCCCCGAACGGCGACGCCAGCGGGCGGCGGCGATCGGCTCGGTGCTGCGCAGCTTCGTCACCGTCACGGTCTTCTCCATCGCCGGGCTGATGGTCCTGGCCGAGTTGGGCATCAACCTGACACCGCTGGTGGCGGGTCTCGGCATCGTCGGCGCCGCGCTCGGCTTCGGCGCGCAGTCGTTGGTCAAGGACCTCATCGCCGGGCTGTTCATGTTGCTGGAGGACCAGTACGGCGTGGGCGACACGGTCGACGTGGGCGACGTCGTCGGCGTCGTCGAGGCGGTCGGGCTGCGTACCATCACGATCCGCGACGGTCAGGGCATCGTCTGGTATGTCCGCAACGGCGAGATCATCCGAGTCGGCAACAAGAGCCAGGGGCACGCCGTCGCCATCGTCGATCTGCCGATCGGCTTCGCCGGCGTGGACGAGGCGGTGAGCGTACTGCGGACGGCGCTGCTGCGGTTCGCCGAGGATCCGGCGTACGCCGACGACTTCCTGGAGCCGCCGGAGGTGGCCGGGATCGAGGCGGTGACCGTCGACGGCGCGACCGTCCGCGTGATCGCCAAGACCACCAACGACACCCATGCCCGTATCCTGCGCGAGCTGCGCCGCCGGATGACCGAGGCGCTGGAGAGCTCCGGCATCGCGGCCACCATCGCGGCGTCCCGGGGGCTGCGCCCCAGCACTCCTGGTGACGGGGAGAACGGCGTACGCGGTCCGGCCCCGGTATAGGCCGGGTACCGGTGGACGTCATCCGTGGGGACTAGCCAAGCCTCAGCTATTCGGGCAGAATCGGGACTCATAGCACCACAGGAACGTCGTTCGTCGCCCAAATTGCGACGCGGTGACCGACCCATATGCACCGCCGTTCGCGAAAACTGGAGGCTCCACGGTGTCCCGGACCACCCCCGAGGATGGCGCGCGGAAAGCACCCGCACAGGATGAACGCTCTGCGACTTATCGCGAGGTGCTGGCCGGCGGCGAATATCGGACGGTCTTCACGGCGAACATGCTCTCCCTCGTCGGGGACTATTTCGCCAAAGCGGCGATCACTGCGCTCGTCTTCAGCCAGACGGGGTCGCCCGGTCTCTCGGCGGTCGCCTTCGCGCTGAGCTACGCACCGTGGCTGATCGCCGGACCGGTGCTGGCCACCCTCGCCGAGCGGTACGCGTACCGCAACGTGATGATCCTGTGCGACGTGGCCCGGATGTGCCTGGTGGCGCTGGTCGCCGTCCCTGGGATGCCGCTGTGGGGCATGCTGGTGCTGCTCTTCCTGGCCTCGCTCGCCAGCCCGCCCGCGCAGGCGGCCCGGTCGGCGCTGCTGCCCCAGATCCTGCCGGGCGACCAGCTGCCGGTCGGCACCGCGCTGAACCTCACCGCCGGCCAGATCGCCCAGGTCGGCGGCTATCTCGTCGGCGGCCTCCTGGCGGCGGTCAGCCCGCGGGGGGCGCTGATGTTCGACGCGGCCACGTTCGCCGCCTCGGCCCTGCTCCTGACCCTCTGGGTCACCGCCCGCCCGCCGATCGTCGTCTCCGGGCAGCACCACCTGATCCGGGAGACCGGCGAGGGCTTCCGGATGGTGTTCAGCTCCACCACGATGCGGTCGATCGCGCTGCTGGTGTTCAGCGCCATGCTCTTCACGACGGTCCCGGAGGGTCTGGGCGCGGCCTGGGCCAACCAGCTGGACGGCGTCTCCACCGCCAACCGGGGCCTCTGGCAGGGCCTGATCATGATGTCCTCGCCGGTCGGCGCCGCCCTCGGCGCGCTGATCCTGACCCGGGCGCTCAGCCCGGCCCGGCGGCGTCGCCTGTTGCTGCCCTTCTCGCTGGCCATCCCGGCGGTCCTGATCCCGTCCCTGCTGCAGCCCGGCCTGCTCGGCGTCTGCCTGATGTCGGCGCTCTGCGGCTTCTTCGCGGCAGGCATGCTGCCGACGGCGAACGCCCTGTTCGTCCGGGTGCTGCCGGAGGGTTACCGCGCACGGGCCTTCGGCGTCATGCAGATGGGCCTCCAGCTCTGCCAGGGCGGCGGCATCATCGCGGCCGGCATGCTCTCCAACTGGCACCTGCGGGTGCCCACCGCGATCGGGCTGTGGAGTGTTCTCGGTCTCATCCTCATCGTGACCGTCGCGGCGACCTGGCCCAGCCGGGAGCTGTTCGACCGGGCGCTGGCCGAGGCCGCCCCGAAGCCGAGCACCGCCCAGCCGGTCGCCGCCGCCTGATCTTGATGTGCCGTCCGGCGAACCGCCTGGCAAGATTGAGGGCGTGACGGTCAGCCTGTACGAACAGTTCGGCGGCGAGCCGACCTTCCGGAAGCTGGTGGACGCCTTCTACGCCGGGGTCGCCGACGACCCGCTGCTCCGCCCGATGTACCCGGAGGAGGACCTCGGCCCGGCGCGCGACCGGCTCACCAAGTTCCTGGTCCAGTACTGGGGCGGGCCGACGACGTACTCGGACGAGCGCGGGCATCCGCGGCTCCGCATACGCCACGCGCCCTTCACGGTGGACGCCGAGGCTCGTGACGCCTGGCTCAAGCACATGCGGGTGGCAGTCGACTCGCTGGGCCTGGAGCCGGAGCTTGAGCAGACCCTGTGGGACTACCTGGAGCGGGCTGCCTACTTCATGGTGAATAGCTGAGCCGCTCGGTACGCCTCGCTCGTTAACGGTGCATGAGACGTCGGCTTTTCCTCGCTTTCGCCGCACTTCTGACGTTGTTGACCGGTTCGAGCTTCTCGCCCGCCGAGGGCGCGGACTACCAGCCGGTCGTGGCGACCAACCCGGTCGACTGGACGCCGCACATCCGCGACGGCGCGGTGCACGCGATGACCGTCGTCGGCGACGTCGCCGTGGTCGGCGGTGAGTTCAGCGAGGTCGGCAGCGCCGACGGGGGGACCGGCTACGAGCGCGGGAACCTCATGGCGTTCAGCCTCACCAACGGGCGCGTACTGCCGTTTCAGGCCGATCTGGACGGACCGGTGTGGGCGCTGGCTCCCGGGCCGGACAACAGCGTCCTGGTCGGCGGTGCCTTCGACAAGGTGAACGGGGTCACGAACCCCGGTCTGGCCCGGCTCGACCTCGCCACCGGGCGGCCGTCGGCCGGCTTCGACGCCTGGGTCGCCGGCGACGTACGCGCGATCGCCGTGCGAGGCGGGTGGGCGTACGTGGGCGGGTGGTTCGACTATGCCGACGACGTCGCCCGGACGGCGCTGGCCCGGATCGACGCGCGTACGGGTGCGCTGGACCGGTCGTTCGACGCGAAGCTGCGCGCGCCCGAGATCGGCCGGGCGAAGGTCGAGGGCCTGGCGATCAGTCCGGCCGGCGACCGGCTGGCCGTCATCGGCGCGCTGACCCAGGCGCTCGGGCAGAAACGCGTACAGGTGGCGCTGCTGGACATCTCGCGGCCGGCGGTGCGGTTGGCCGACTGGAGCACCGACGCGTACAACCCCCGCTGCCGGCGGCAGTTCGACACGTATATGCGCGACGTCGACTTCTCCCCCGACGGCGAGTACTTCGTCATCGTGACGACCGGCCGGATGTCAGCTCCCGATCTGCTGTGCGACACCGCCGCCCGGTTCGAGACGTACGCCTCCGGCGACCGCGAGCCGACCTGGGTCAACCACACCGGCGGCGATTCGCTGTACGCCGTCGCGATCACCGGCACCGCGATCTACGTGGGCGGGCATCAGCGCTGGCTGGACAACCCCTACGGGCACGAGGACGCCGGGTTCGGGGCGGTCAGCCGGCCGGGCGTCGCCGCGATCGATCCCGACTCGGGCAAGGCGATGTCGTGGAACCCCACGCGCAGCCGCGGCGAGGGACTCCGCGCGTTCGTCGTATGCAAGCAGGGCCTGCTCGTCGGGTCGGACACCGACCAGCTCGGCCGCGAATACCACGGCCGCATCGGGCTATTTCCGACGCGCTAGATGAGGGCGGCTTCCGAGTGCAGCCAGTCGACGAACTCGGTGGCCACCGACGCTCCGCACTCGACCAGTTCGACCAGCAGGGCGTCGTGCGCCCCGGCGTTCAACGGAACCTGCGTCTCGGCGTAGATGGGCAGCTGCCCGCCGTCGGTCGGATCCCCCACGTACGCCTTGGCGAACCGGTTGACGTGGTTCCACTCGTTGACCGCCCGGTACGCCCGGTCGGCGAAGTCGAGCGGGACGGTGGCGTGCGGTCTGGCCCGGATGACCAGGATCTCGTCATCGGGACCCTCCATTGTGTACAGCAGCGCGTGCCGCTCCCACATCGCGAGGAGGTTGCCGAAGCCGTCGGAGAGATATCGGACATCGAGGAGGTTTAACGCGGTCGCGATCCGGGAAAGCGTGACCGGAGAGACGGCGCCGGGCGCCGGACCGAGGTCCAGTGTGGACAGGTCGTCCGGGACGGCGAACGCGTTCCGGCCGAGATCCTCGCACGCGGCAGCCCGCAGCGACGACTCGTGATCCCCCGTGTGATGGCGCAACGAACGACTTGGTGTAAACCATGACGCAACTGACCACCACGGCATTGCTCGCGCTCCTCTATGGATCCGAACGGTTACCTTGCGTGTGATCCCGAGGCTGAACGTTACCTGGAAGTACGACTTCTGGCAGCCCCCCAACCGCATCCACGATCCGTTCGGTTCAGCGATGATGGGCCGAATGGCCGATGGTGCAACGTAGTCGCGTAAGGGCTGGCGAGGGGCGCAGCGAAATCGCGACAGCCTCTACAAGGGGCGTAGCGTCGGCGCGGACGGCCGATACCAGGCGACACCGGCCGGTGTGGACAACCCGATCCACGGACCGGCCACCAGCACGTCGACCCCGTCGACAGTCGCGGTCACGTCACGAGTCGCCGGATCTACGTCATCAGCGTCGAGCAGCCCCATCCGCGTGACGGCCTGCACGAGCCGTTGCGGTATCTCGATCGGCCGCCCGGACCAGTCCGCGACGTCGACGGTGACCGTCACGGCGACATGATCGAGCAACGCGTCGCGCAGTCGCCGGGAGCCCACCGCTTGGCCGCCGACGCCACCGGTGGACGCCTGGCGCAGGGTCTCCGCCGCGGCTCGGGCGATATCGCGTACCACTTGGGCGGGAAGGACCTCGACGGATTCGGCGGCCGCCGACGGGAGCGGCCACCGCCACTCGCTGTCGCGCACGCGCGGATGCGCGGCCCCGGCGAGCAGCTCAGCCACCGCGAAGGTGCGGTCCGCCGAGGTGAAACCAGGAATGGTCCGCGTGACCAGTACGCCCCACGGCAGCATGCCCCACAGCGCGACCTGGTTGGGCCCGGCCGGCCGGACACGGACCAGAGCTTGCGGGTCGAACCGGGCGAGCCGGGCTAGGAAGCGGAGATCCATGGCCGCAGGAACTCCTGCTCGGGATCGGAGAGCCGGCGCGGGCGGCCCTTGTCCAGGTCGAACGGGACCAGGATCGAGCGCGCCCGGCTGGCCAGCACGTCGCCGTCGAACAGCTCGTAGCAGACGGTGAACCGGGACGGCCGCAGTTCGTCGATCCACATCTCGATCCGGACCGGATCGCCGTAGTCCACCGGCCGGAGGTAGTCCACCTCGTGCCGGGAGACCACGACGCCTTCCTCGAATGTGGACAGCCCGGCCGACCGGGCGCCCACGAACATCATCGCGACCCGCGCCTCCTCATACAGCGTGAGGAACCGCGCGTTGTTGACGTGCCCGTAGGCGTCCAGGTCGGACCAGCGCAGGCTGACGTGGTAGACGAAGCGTGCCGGGGAACGCTTGCGTGAGCCGCCAGATTCGTACTCGGACAAGTCAGTCCCGGGTGAGCTTGCGGTGCGTGACCCGGTGCGGGCGAGCCGCCTCGACGCCGAGCCGATCGACCTTGTTCTTCTCGTACGCGTCGAAGTTGCCCTCGAACCAGAACCACTGCGCCTCGTCCTCGTCGTCGCCCTCCCAGGCGAGGATGTGCGTGGCGACCCGGTCGAGGAACATCCGGTCGTGGGAGATGACGACGGCGCAGCCGGGGAAGTCCAGCAGCGCGTTCTCCAGGCTGGAGAGGGTCTCGACGTCGAGGTCGTTGGTGGGCTCGTCGAGCAGCAGGACGTTGCCGCCGATCTTCAGCGTCAGCGCCAGGTTGAGCCGGTTCCGCTCGCCACCCGACAGGACGTTGACCGGCTTCTGCTGGTCCGGGCCCTTGAAGCCGAACGCGGCGACGTACGCCCGCGAGGGCATCTCGACCTTGCCGACCATCAGGTGGTCGAGTCCGTCCGAGACGACCTCCCAGACCGTCTTGGTGCCCTCCAGCCCGGCCCGGTTCTGGTCCACGTAGGACAGCGACACCGTCTCGCCGACCTTCACCGAACCGTCGTCCGGCTTCTCGATGCCGACGATCGTCTTGAAGAGCGTGGTCTTGCCGACGCCGTTCGGGCCGATGATGCCGACGATGCCGTTACGCGGCAGGGAGAACGACAGCCCGTCGATGAGCACCCGGTCGCCGAACCCCTTGACCAGGTCCTTGGCCTCGATGACCGTGTTGCCCAGACGGGGGCCCGGCGGGATCTGGATCTCCTCGAAGTCGAGCTTGCGGGTCTTCTCCGCCTCGGCCGCCATCTCCTCGTACCGGTCGAGCCGGGCCCGGGACTTGGTCTGGCGGGCCTTCGCGTTGGACCGGACCCACTCCAGCTCGTTCTCGAGCCGTCGCTTCATCTTGGCGTCCTTGCGGCCCTCCACCGCGAGCCGGGCCGCCTTCTTCTCCAGGTAGGTGGAGTAGTTGCCCTCGTAGGGGTAGGTGCGGCCGCGGTCCAGCTCGAGGATCCACTGCGCGACGTTGTCCAGGAAGTACCGGTCGTGGGTGATCGCGATGACCGTGCCCGGGTACTTCGCGAGGTGCTGCTCCAGCCAGTTCACGCTCTCGGCGTCGAGGTGGTTGGTGGGCTCGTCGAGCAGCAGCAGGTCGGGCGCCTCCAGCAGCAGCTTGCAGAGCGCGACCCGGCGCTTCTCACCACCGGACAGCGGGCCGACCGGGGCGTCGGCCGGCGGGCAGCGCAGCGCGTCCATCGCCTGCTCCAGCTTGGAGTCCAGGTCCCAGGCGTCGGCGTGGTCCAGCTCCTCCTGCAGCTGGCCCATCTCGGCCATCAGCTCGTCGGAGTAGTCGGTCGCCATCAGCTCGGCGATCTCGTTGAACCGGGCGAGCTTGGACTTGGTGTCGGCCACCGCCAGCTCGATGTTCTCCAGGACGGTCTTGGACTCGTCGAGCCGGGGCTCCTGAGCCACCATGCCGACCGTGTAGCCGGGCATGAGGCGAGCCTCGCCGTTGCTCGGCATGTCCAGCCCGGCCATGATCTTGAGCAGGCTCGACTTACCGGCGCCGTTCGGGCCGACGACACCGATCTTGGCCCCGGGCAGGAAGTTCAGCGTGACGTTGTCGAGCACGACCTTGTCACCGTGCGCCTTGCGCGCCTTCTCCAGCACGTAGATGAACTGAGCCACGGTCGGGCCAACCCCCTGGGAATCGGATCGGATATCCCGTCAATCTTTCCACGCGCCCCCGGCCTGTCGTTCGCGGGGCCGTTGGGCCTGACCCGCCGCGTAGCAGACGGGCGGATGGCCTGTGAGATGTTGCACGAAGGTTAACCGCGGCGCTGGGCAAAGTGGGACGATCACCTCATCCGGGGACCGCACCTCGCGGCCTCGAGACACACCTATGGAGACGCCGATGTCCCAGTCAGAAATCCCGTCGCTCTACGGCGGGCCGGCCACCAAGCGCGTACGCACTCGCGACCTGCTGCTGGCGAAGGAACGCGGGGAGAAGTGGGCCATGCTCACCTCCTACGACCAGTACACCGCCGCCCTGTTCGACACCGCCGGGATCCCCGTCCTGCTGGTCGGCGACTCGGCCGCCAACAACGTCTTCGGCTACGAGACCACGCTGCCCGTGACCGTCGACGAACTGCTCCCCCTGGTCCGCGCGGTGACGCGGGCCACCAAGCGCGCCCTCGTCGTCGGCGACCTGCCGTTCGGCTCCTACGAGGAAGGCCCCACCCAGGCGCTGCGTACGGGCGTACGGTTCCTCAAGGAGGGCGGCTGCCACGCCGTCAAGCTCGAAGGCGGCCGGCGCAGCGCCGCCGCGATCGAGGCGCTCACGCAGGCCGGCGTACCGGTCATGGCCCACATCGGGTTCACCCCGCAAAGCGAGCACGTCCTCGGCGGCTATCGCGTACAGGGCCGGGGTGCGGCGGCTGAGCAGATCCTGGCCGACGCCCGCGCCGTCGCCGAGGCGGGAGCCTTCTCCGTCGTCCTGGAGATGGTCCCGGGCGAGGTCGCCAAGCAGGTCACCCATGAGCTGGACATCCCCACGATCGGGATCGGCGCCGGGCCCGACTGCGACGGCCAGGTGCTGGTCTGGCAGGACATGGCCGGGCTGCGGACCGGGCCGGCACCGCGCTTCGTCAAGCGGTACGCCGACCTGAACACCGTTCTCACCGACGCGGTCCGCCAGTACGCCGAGGACGTCCGGGGCGGAGTGTTCCCCGCGTCCGAACACACTTTCTAATCGCACTGGTAGCGAAAGGCGACCGCCGGAAGGACGGCCGCCTTTCTCACACGTCGGTTCAGACGTCGGTGACGCGAATTCCCGCGTGCGACTTGTAGCGCTTGTTGATGGCGATCAGATTGGCGGTGAACGCCTCGACCTGATGCGCATTCCGGAGGCGGCCGGCGTACACCCCGCGCATGCCGGGAATGCGATTCGCCAGCGCCTGCACGACGGCGACCTTCTCCCGGTCCTCGCCCAGCACCAGGACGTCGAGCTGCATCGCGTCGACCTCGGGGTCGGCCAGCAACGAGGCGCTCACGTGGTGGAAGGCGGCGCAGACGGTCGAGTCCGGCAGCAGTCCCGCCGCCTGCTCGGCCGCACTCCCCTCCGGTACGCGCAGCGCGTACGGCCCCTGCTTGTCGAAGCCGAGCGGGTTGACGCAGTCCACGACGAGCTTGCCGGCCAGCGGCTCGCGCAGCGAGGTCAGCAGGTCGCCGTGGCCGTCCCACGGCACGGCCACGATCACGACGTCGGAGCCGGCCGCGACCGCCGCGTTGTCGGCGCCCGTCACGTCCGCCGACCCGCCCGCCAGCTCGCGGATCTCCGCGGCGGACGCGTTCGCCCGCTCCGCCGACCGGGAGCCGATCACGATGCGCTGGCCCGCCCGGGCGAGCCGGTACGCCAGCCCGCGACCCTGGTCGCCGGTGCCGCCGAGGATGCCGACCGTCAGACCGGAGACGTCGGGGAGAGAGATCGCGTCGAGAGCCATGCGTCCGACCCTACCGGCGGGTATCTCCTCCACTCCAGAGATTCCCGCCCACATCACTCCGCCCCACGCTCCCCCTCGCCCGGCTTCGGCGGGGAAACGTGCGGATCACGGTTACGCCTGCCTCCGGAGCCCGCGATGGCATGCGTAACCGTGATCCGCAGCGAAAGGGCGCTGCGAAAGAAACGGGAGCCGCTGTCAGGCGGCGGCGGCGAAGCGGACCAGCCGCTTGACCGGGTCGGCGTCGGTGAGCCGAACGCGTACGCGCTCGCCTGGCGTCAGCTCCCCGGTGCAGCGGGCGCGTACGGGCGGGTCGTCGAGCGCGATCTGGTCGTCGTCGACCACGGCCGCCTCGAAGACCTCGCCCACCCGGTCCTTGAGCAGCAGCGCCTCGGCCAGGTCGATCGCACCCCGGTCGGCGGCGGACGCGACCCGCCCCGTCTCGGCCATCACCTCGGGCAGCTTCGGCAGGGCCGCCCGGATGTCGTCCGGCACGGCCCGGTTCTCGAAGATCGCCAGGGCGGCCTCGGTGGCGTACCGGTCGGCCAGGCGGCGCAGCGGGGCCGTCACGTGGGCGTACGCCCCGGCGACGCCGCCGTGGTCGGTCTGCTCCGGGCGTACGCCGTCGAACGCGGTGTAGCCCGCGCCGCGCAGCGTCTCGGCGGTCTGGTCGACGAACGCGGCCGCCCGGGGGTTCTTCGGGTCGAGTCCGGCGAGGACCCGGCCGACGCTGATCCCGTCGGGCCAGTCGATCCCGAGCCCGGCCGCGGCCGTACGCAGTTTGGCCAGCGCCTCCGGCGTCGGATAGGGCATCGTCCGCAGCAGCCCGATCCCGCCCTTGAGCATCAGCTGGGCCGCCGCCATGCCGGTGAGCAGCGAGATCTGCGCGTTCCACTCCTCCACCACGAGCGGCGGGCGCAGCTCGAGCCGGAATCCCGACTTCGACACCACGACGTCCTGCTCGGGCATCGGCAGGTTGATCGCCCCGCGCTGGAGTCCCTGCTCGACGAGCAGCCGGCCGATCTCGGGCAGCAGGGCGATCGGCTCGGGCAGGTTCCCCTTGTCCACCTCGCGCTGCACATTCGCGTACGCCAGCTTCGCACGGCTCCGGACCCGGGCTCGCTCGACGCGTACGCCCTCGGTGACGCCGCTGGAGTCGAGGTCGATCGTCCACACGACGGCGGCCCGTACCTGCTCGGGCAGGAGGCTGGCCGCGCCCTCGCTCAGCACGACGGGATGCAGCGGCACATTGCCGTCGGGCAGATACACGGTCTGCCCCCGTTTCCAGGTCTCGGCTTCCAGGGCGCCCCCGATGGGCACCGCGCTCAGGACGTCGGCGATGGCGTACGACACCTGAAAACCGGAACCGCGGCGCCGCAGGCAGACCGCCTGATCGAGGTCCCGCGAACCGGGCGGGTCGAGGGTGACGAACTCGACGTCGGTCCGGTCGAGCGCGGGGAGTCTGGGCGCGGCCGCGGCGGCCTGCGCCTCGGCCTGGGCCGGAGCCGGGAACGAGTCCGGCAGGTGAAGCTCCCCGCGCAGCGGCCCGAAGTCGATGGCGGAGGCGAAAACGCGTCGGGTGACCACGGCACATTCCTACCAGTGCCGTGCACCCGACGCGGGTCGAGACATGCTTCGGGCCGCCGGCCGTGCATCCGGCGGCCCGACGGACGTCAGCGCATACGCGAGGTCGTCCGCTTCGCGGTCGTCTTCTTCGCCGCCGTCTTCTTGGCCGTGGTCTTCTTGGCCGCCGGACGCGTCGTCTTCTTCGCCGCGGTCGTCTTCTTCGCCGCCGGACGCGTGGTCTTCTTCGCGGCCGTCGTCTTCTTCGCCGTGGCCTTCTTGGCCGCGGTCGTCTTCTTCGCCGCCGCCGTGGTCCGCTTGGCGGTGGTCTTCTTGGCCGCGGTGGTCTTCTTCGCCGCCGCGGTCGTCTTCTTCGCCGTCGCCTTCTTGGCGGCGGTGGTCTTCTTCGCGGCCGTCGTCTTCTTCGCCGCCGGACGCGTGGTCTTCTTAGCCGCCGCCTTCTTCGCGGCGGTCGTCTTCTTCGCCGCCGGGCGCGTCGACTTCTTCACGGCCGCGGTCACACGCTTCGCCGTGGTCTTCTTCGCGGCCACCGTCTTCTTGGCGGTGGTCTTCTTCGCCGTCGCCTTCTTCGCGGCGGCCGCGGTGGTCTTCTTCGCCGTCGCCTTCTTGGCGGCGGTGGTCTTCTTCGCAGCGGACTTCTTGACCGCTGCGGCGCGGCCGGCCGGCGCCTTGGCCGCCGTCTTCTTGGCGGTGGTCTTCTTCGCCGCCGGTCGGGTGGCCTTCCTAGCTTCGGCCATCTCTCCTCCTTACGGATGCGTCCGACAGGCCCTTCGCCCGCTGCGGACGTTTGTGCAACCTCGGCACTTTTGCCGCTGTTGCTCAACGTCACTATGCATCGCAATTCGGCCATGAGTGCGTATTTCAGCGAAAAATCGGAGAATTCTTTTCTCCGGCGATGATGGACGGACAGTCGAATGACCACTCACACCATTCGGCGTACGCGGCGAAAAGCACTGCGGCAGCACGGAATCAGCCTTCGGCCGTCGACAAGGGAGGCCGAAAGAGGCATCACCCGACGAGGGTGGCCTCGGTCGTGGCGGGCTCGTCCCGACGCGCCGCCGAAACGTCACGCGGGCGGGTGAGCAACGCCAGACTCAGCCCCGCGAGACTACAGAGCGCGACGACTCCGGCCCACAGTTCCACGGTCCAGCCGATGCCTACACCCACCTCGACGCCGATCAGCTGCCCGCTCCAGATCGCGAGCGGAGCGAGCGCGCCCAGCACGAGCCAGCGGTCCCAGGGCCACGGCAGGACGGCGAGCGCGACGTCGGCCACCACCGCGCCGAGGATCGCGCCCACGATCGGCTCCGGATAGGCGAATTCGGTGAACGCCGCGCCGCCGATCGCCACCACCGCGGTCACCGCCGTCAGCACGCCGAGCGGCGGGCGCGCCAGGAACCGGCGCAGGAGGAGAATCGCCACGACGATCGCGGCGGTGTTCGCGAGATACCCGCCGAACCCGAGCACCGCGCTGCCCTCGTTCGCCCCGTTCGGGACGTAGAGCTGCGACGCCCGCGGCCACTGGAACACCTCCAGATAACTCAGGAAGAAGGCGCCTGCCCCCGCGATCGACGCGGTGGACAAGGCGATCGCGGCGACACCCGGCCACCGCCCCGTGAAGTCGCGCGCCGCGGCCACCGCCGGCGCCGAGAACACCAGCATCCCGCCCACGAGCAGGACCAGATGCGTCGGGCTCAGGAGCGCGTCCACGCCCGTCTCCACGCCGAAAAGCGTGTGCCACAGCATGTCGCCCGCGCCACCGGCCGCGAAGATCGCCACCCCCACGATCCCCGACTTGTACGCCTTAGGCAGCGCACGCCACCAGGCCACCGCGCCGGCGGAGCGACCGCCGAGGCGTACCCCGAGCAGGATGAGCCAGGCCGCGCTGAGCACGAAGCCGGAATAGAGCACGGCGTGCCACGGCGTGAAGAAGGTCTCCAGGCCGGGCCGGTTCGCATGCGCCCACCCGTCCAGATGCAGGCCGGCGATGGCGACGAGACTCAACGAAGCGGCGATCAGGTGGTCGCGATCGGAGGCCGAAGTAGACATGGCACCGCCCTTCTCCTTCGACGATGGTAGATCGCAGCGGCCTTAGAAGGCGCGCACGAACAACACGACCGCGATGAGAACGGCGTACGCGACGATGCCCGCGCGCAGAATCCGCTGCGGAATCCGGCGGGCGATCCGCGCTCCGGCGTACCCGCCCGCGATCGTCGCCGGGGCGAGGAGGGCGACCGCGGTCCACTCGACATCCGCGAAGACCGCGAAGTACGCGATCGTCACGAGCCCCTCGGCGGCGGAGACCACGTTCTTCATCGCCGTGATCTGCCGCAGCGACCCCGAGACGAGCAGCCCCAACACCGCCACCAGCATCACGCCGAGCGCCGCCCCGAAGTACCCGCCGTACACACACCCCAGCCCGACCAGTCCGTGCAGCGCGAACGCTCGTTTCCGCGTACTCATCTGATGGGGATGACCCACCAGGGCCTTGAGCCGATCCTGGAACGCGAGCACGGCGGCCGCCGCGAGCACCAGAAACGGAACCACCCGCTCGAACGCCTCCGCCGACGTGACGAGCAGCAGCGCGCAGCCGGTGGCCGTGCCGAGCGCGATCGTCGGGAGCAGGCGCACCAACGTACGCCGTTCCCCGCCGACGTCCCGCCAGCTCCCCGCGACGCTCGCGAGATAGCCCGGACAGACCGCCACAGAATTCGTGACGTTCGCGATTTTCGGCGGCAAACCGGTCGCGATCAGCGCCGGGAAACTGATGAGCGAACCACCGCCCGCCGCGGCGTTGACCGCACCCGCGCCGAACCCGGCCGCCAGCAACACCGCAACCTGATGCGCCTGCACCTACGCCTCCCCAGGCCCCCGCTCTCTTGCTTATCGCGCGATCATGAACTTACCGTCTTGATCGGCCGGTGTGTCGTGTCCGAGGGTCCCTGATCGACTCCGCGCGAGCCTGATCAGTATCCTTGTCGTACGACGGACGAGTCGGCCGGGCGGTCGCGTTATCACTGCGGGCCCGCGGTGATGCCGAGGAACGTCCGGACTCCACAGGGCAGGGTGGTTGTTAACGGCAACCCGGGGCGACCCGCGGGAAAGTGCCACAGAAAACAGACCGCCCGACTCCATCGGAGATCGGGTAAGGGTGAAACGGTGGGGTAAGAGCCCACCAGCACCCCGGGTGACCGGGGTGGCTCGGTAAACCCCACCCGGAGCAAGGCCAAGAGGGACCTCCGGGTCCTGCGCAGGCGTTCGAGGGCTGCCCGCCCAAGCCTGCGGGTAGGCCGCTGGAGCGCACCGGCGACGGTGCGCCGAGATGGATGGCCGCCGCGCCCTCCTCGGAGGGCGGCACAAAATCCGGCGTACAGGCCGACTCGTCCGTCGCACCTCACCGCCACCTCGTGGCAGGGCGCCGACCGCAGAGATTCGCGCTCGCCAACCCCAACTCAGCGGAACTGCATGATCAGGGTCATTTCCATGTCGCCATAGCGACGCGAAAATGACCCTGATCATGGTGCGATCCGTCTCCAGCAATTGCGCCGCAGGTCAGCTACTGGGCGCGCCAGATGAACTCGACGGCGAGTACGTCTCCACCTCATAGCGCACGTCCCGATCCTGCCAGGCCGAGCAAACGCGTGCAGAGCATCCGGCTTTCGTTTCTTTCGAATTGAGCTAAGCTAGCAGAATGACGATCGCCGTACCCGACCTGACCGTGCTGCCACCGGCGGAACCGTTGGACGAACTGGTGGACATGCTTCGCCGGCTCGACTCCGATCGGCCCGCGGAGCTCGTGGGACCCGACGGCGTACGCCTCCGGCTGCCGACTCCGGTTTACGAGGTGCTTCGCGAAGTCGTCCAGGCGATGGCTCGTGGTCAGGCGGTCACGATCGCGCCGCACAATCAGCGTCTGACGACGCAGGAGGCGGCCGACCTTCTGGGGGTATCTCGACCGACGCTCGTCAAGATGCTTGACGACGGTCTCATTCCCTTCGAGCAGCCTGGCCGCCATCGGCGCGTACTACTCCGGGACGTCCTTGCTTTCCAGGAGGCCCGCCGATCCGCGCGTGAGGCCGCATTGGACGAGTTGATCGAGGCGTCTGAGGAAGCTGACGGTTACCGCAACACCACCGGCCCGAAGCGGACCCGGTGACCGGAGATGACGCTCTCGGTCCTCCTCGACACGTGCGTCCTCTTCCCGATGTATCTCCGTGACAGCCTGCTCAGGCTCGCGGCTGCGGACTTGTATCGGCCACATTGGTCACCTCAGATCCTCGCGGAACTGCACCGAGTCTTGAGCCCACCACTTTTTGCACGGCTTGCTGACGGCGCTGGAGAACACTGGTGCCACAACCTTCGCTGACGAAGCCCGGCGCCTCATTCCCTGACGGGCCTGCGGTCTGATCATGGGCGGAAAGACGACGGCGCGGGGTGCGCGGGTCGGCTTAGATTGCGGCATGGCCGACGAGACGATCTGGGTCGTGTGGCGTCAGGACGACAACGGCAACCGTTACGAGGTCGCGCGCCACGCCACGCGCGAGGCTGCCGAGGCGCAGGCGGCCGAGTTGGAGGCTCGGGGGCACAAGCAGGTCTACTGGGTGGCGAAGCGATGACGCCGGGCGAGGCTGTGGGCGCGTTGCGGCGCGGGGTCCCCATCCAGCAGGGCGTCGCCGCCGGCTCGTGGGTCGGGATCGAGTCCGTCGGCGAGATCTTCGAGATCCGCTTGTACGCCGAAAGCACCCCCGACGGCGTAATCCTGGGTGAGGGCGCCGATCCGGTCGAGGTGCTGGTGACGGCCGAGCGTCTCGCGGGCGCTTCGCGGGCCGGCTGGTCGGCGGCGGAGCTGTGAGCCGGCTGCTGGACGCGGCCGCGCTGGAGGCGTCGTCGGTGGTCGCCAACAACGCGATGAACCGGGAACGTGGCCTGGCCGGGGTGAACAGCTATACGCGGGATCTCGGGTTCGACCCGGTGGCGTACCTGGCGTCGACGGGCGGCTCGTCGTGGCTGGATCTGTGCTGTGGCCGGGGCCGGGCGCTGATCGAGGCGTCGGCGGGGTTCGCCGGCCGGATCGTCGGGGTGGATCTGGTGGACTTCTTCGACCCGGTGCCGCCGGGGCGGTCGAATCTGCGTCTGACGGTCGCGTCGTTGCACGAGTGGCAGCCCGACGGCGCGTTCGATCTGATCACTTGTGTGCATGGGCTGCACTACGTCGGCGACAAGCTGGGCGTACTGCGGCGGGCGGTGGGCTGGCTGGCGCCGGGTGGCCGGTTCGCCGCGAATCTCGATCTGGCGAGCGTCAAGGGGGTGCCTGGGGTGGCCCGCGCGCTGCGTGGCTGCGGCTTGACCTATGACGCTCGCCGGAAGTTGATCGGCTGTGCGGGGCCGGTCGCGGTCGAGCTGCCGTACGAGTATCAGGGCGCCGACGACGAGGCCGGGCCCAACTACACCGGCCAGCCCGCCGTCGACTCCTACTACCGGCTGGCCGGAGGGGACGAAAGCTAGCCGGCGAGGGCGGCGCGGAGTTCGCGTACGACGTCGAAGGCTTCGTCTCCGTTGCCGTCCCACATCTCACGCCATTCGGACTCGTCGCCGACGACCCGGTCCAAGGCGCGTACGGCGAGGTCGCGGAGCGACTCCGGGAAGTCCAGTTCCTCGTCGTCGGCGAACATCTCCGGGGCGTACGCCGTCATGCCGGGTTGCTGGGAGGCGACGACCGCGGCGGCTGCCACGGCTTCGGCGGCTTCCGGGTATTCGAGGTAGTCGTCCCAGTCGACGACCGCCGTCAGGGTTTCGGCGATGATGTCCGACCACTCCGCCGGGTCGGCTTCGAAGAGGTCTTCCAGCCAGTCGGAGGCGTCGTCGTTGTCGTATGGTCCGGCGTCCCAGGTTCCCATGAGCGCGAGTATGGCACTGCGCGTCGCGGACTGGTCAAGGAAGGGAGTGTGCCCGTTCAAGCAGCAGGACACGCTCGGACTCGTTGCGGGTCAGCGTCGCGGCGCGCTCGAACTCGGCGCGGGCTTCGGCTGTGCGGCCGAGCTTCGCCAGCAGGTCGCCCCGAACGCTCGGCAACAAGTGGTACGCCGACAGCGCGGGTTCGTCGGCGAGCGCGTCGACCAGTTTGAGCGCGGCTTCGGGGCCGGACGCCATGCCGACCGCGACCGCCCGGTTGAGTTCGACCACTGGGGACGGGGTGAGTTCGCCGAGCAGTTCGTAGAGCCGCACCATCTGCGCCCAGTCGGTGTCCTCGGCGGTGGCGGCGCGGGCGTGGCAGGCGGCGATCGAGGCCTGGAGGGTGTACGGGCCGACCGGTTCGCCGATCGCGAAGGCGCGGTCGAGGGCGATGAGCCCACGCCGGATCAGGATGCGGTCCCAGAGCGTGCGGTTCTGGTCGAGCAGCAGCACGGGCCGGCCGTCGCGGCCGACGCGGGCGCGCAGGCGCGAGGCTTGGATCTCCATCAGCGACACCAGGCCGTGGACCTCGGGTTCGCCCGAGACGAGTTCGGCGAGGATGCGGCCCAGACGCAGCGCTTCCTCGCACAGCGTCGGGCGTATCCAGTTCTTTCCGGTGGTCGCGGCGTAGCCCTCGTTGAAGATGGCGTAGACGACTTCGAGGACTGAGGGCAGGCGTTCGGAGAGTTCCGCGCCCCGTGGCGCCTCGAACGGGATCTCCTTCTGCGCCAGTGTCTTCTTGGCCCGGGTGATGCGTTGGGCCACGGTCGTCTCCGGCACCAGGTACGCCCGCGCGATCTCGTCGGTGGTGAGCCCGCCGAGCAGGCGCAGCGTGAGGGCGACCCGGGCTTCGGGGGAGAGCACCGGATGGCAGGCGGTGAAGACCAGGCTGAGCAGGTTGTCGCCGATGTCGTCGTCGAGCGCGGCGTCCACTTCCGCCTCGAACGACTCGGTGTGGTCTTCGAGGTCGCGGCCCAGTTCGGCGACCTTGCGTGTCAGCGTCTCCTGCCGCCGCAGATGGTCGACCGCGCGCCGCTTGGCGATCAGCATGAGCCAGGCGCCCGGATTATCCGGTACGCCTGACTCCGGCCACTGTTCGAGGGCGGCGACCACCGCATCCTGGGCGAGTTCCTCGGCCAGGCCGACGTCGCGGACGACACGGGCCAGTCCGGCGATGATCCGGGCGGACTCGATCCGCCAGACGGCGTCCACCGCCCGTTGCGCTGCCGACACCGCCCAATGAGAGCAGCCCTGCCGCCGTTACTGCAAGCCGCTACGCTGCCGGGCGTCCTGCTCCTGGAGCTCCGGGCTGATCTGCCCGTCGAACTCCTCGTTCTCGAAGACCTGCCGGATCTCGATCTCCGCGACCTGGTCGTCCGAGGTGCCCTGGGACGCCGGCATCCGCTTGACCCACTCGACGGCCTCGTCCATCGACTTGACCTGCCACAGCCAGAAGCCCGCGATCAGCTCCTTGGCCTCGGCGAACGGGCCGTCGACGACCGTCGCCTTGCCGGCCTTGAAGGTGACCCGGGCGCCTTTGACGCTCGGGTGCAGGCCCTCACCGGCGAGCATCACGCCCGCCTTGATCAGCTCCTCGTTGTATTTGATCATCGAACCGACGACCTCGTCGCCGGGCAGCACCCCCGCTTCGGCATTCTCATCGGACTTGATGATCACCATGACTCGCATCTCGATCTCCCTTCCTCGCCTACATGTCGAACGAACACCGTCGCCTACGCGTCGAACGAGCACCGTCACCTACCCGTCGAACGAACGCTGTCACCTATACGTCGAACGAGCACCGGCGCGTACGACGCCGGGCGGTGGGGACTTTCAGTCCCAGGCTCGGCCGATGCGGTCGAGTTCGGCGGCGTACTCGATGCGGCTCACCCAATCGGAGGGCCAGGCGGCCAGTCCGTACGCGGCTCCGGCGAATGCGCCGGCCAGGCTGGCGATCGAGTCGGAGTCCCCGGCGGTCACCGCACCCCGCCGCAGCGCCGCGACCGGGTCGTCGGCGTACAGGAGGAAGCAGAGCAGGCCGGTCGCCAGCGCCTCCTCGGCGATCCAGCCCTCACCGGTGGCCAGACACGGATCGGCGTCGCGATCCGGCACGACGAGCGCCGCTTCAAGCCGGTCCAGAATGGCAGCGCACTCGTCCCAGCCGCGGGCGATGAACTCCTCCGGCGTCGTCTCGCCCGGGCGTTGCCACAGCTCGCCGAGCCAGTCGACGTGGTAGACGCTGCGCTGGTCGGCGCACCGCTGCCGCAGTGCGGCCGACAGGCTGACCGGTGCGAGCCCGTCGCGCAGCCAGTGCACCGCGAACGCCGTCAGGTCGCTGGCCGCGAGCGCCGTCGGATGGCCATGCGTCAGGGCCGCCTGCAACTGCGCCATGCCCGCCCGGTCCGCGTCGGGCACATGCGGCACCAGGCCCACCGGGGCGACTCGCATGTTGGCGCCGCACCCCTTGGACCCGGCCTCGGTCGCCGCGATCCACGGCTGCCCTTCGGCCAGCCGGCCGATCGCCCGCATGCAGGTCATGCCGGGGGCGCGGTTGTTCTCCGGACTCACCGCCCAGTCCATGAACTTCTTGCGCCACAACGGTTCCAGGGTCGCCGCATCCAGGGCCGCCGCCGCCAGGAGCGCGTCGGCCACCGCGAGGGTCATCTGCGTATCGTCCGTCACCAGGGCCGGATCGCCGGCCGGCTCGGCCGGACCGCCTGGACCGAAACGGGCAGTGATCTCCGCGTACCGCAGGAACTCCGTGGGCTTGCCCAGCGCGTCGCCGAGGGCAAGCCCGAACATCGCGCCGCTCGCTTTTCGCATTTTCAGGAGGGTACGCCGCGCGGACTGGGCGGGTCCGCGCGGCGCGTGGGAGCGGCGCCGTCAGGGGAAGCTGACGATGTTCACCGGAACGGTGGCCGTGCCCTGGGCGGGTCCGCCCGTGGAGTTGATGACGTGCGCGATCGTGCCGTTACCGCCGAGTGAGACGGTGAGCAGGTCGTGGAACTTCACGTTGGCGGTGACCGGCACCTCGAAGCCGTGCTCGGCGACGATCGTCGGGTCCACGTTGAAGTAGCAGTAGCTGCCCAGTCCCCAGCCCTCGTGCGAGGTGACGCTGTCGGCCACCTTGTACGCCGCGTAACCGCCCGCTCGCCAAGCGGCCTGGTTCGGCGGGTCGTACGGCATCTCGTTCTGGAAGAAGATCGTCTTGCCGCCGTTGCCGTTCCAGATCACCTCGTACTTCTGGTAATGCTCGACGAACAGGCCGAGGGCGGTGACGTTGTTGCCGTTGACGATGAGGCCCGTGTCGGCGGTGTTCACCGTCCAGCCGACGCCCGTGCCGTGGTCGGCGCGCCAGGCCCAGATGTGGTCGATCAGGGTGTTGTTGCTGTTGACGATGAGGCTGGTGGTGGCCTTCCCCGCGCCGGCGCCGCCGATCCGGAAGAAGACGTCGTTGATCGAGATCGGGTTGGCGGTGTGCGATGCGCTCGACCCCGTCGGTCCGATCTGGAGGAGGACGGGCGAGTTGACCGCGCCCGCGTCGAAGAGCAGGCCGGCGATCTTCACGCCGTCCACGTCGGCCACGGTCATCGGGGTCACGCCGTTGTCGGGGATCAGGGTGGCGTACCCGAGACCGAGGACGACCGTGTCGGCCCGCGTCACGTTGATGGTCTGGTTGAGGTGGTAGACACCGGGCGTGAAGAGCAGGTTGAGGCCCTGCGCCAGCGCCAGGTTGAGGGTGGCCGCCGAGTCGGTGGGCTGGGCAACGTAGAACTGGGTCAGCGGGATCGAGGTGCCCGGCGTCGAGCCGTTCGCCCAGGTGGTGCCGGACGCGTTGGTCCGCAGCGACGGCACGAACACCCGGTACGCCCCACTCGCGTCGAGGTAGAGGTACGGCTTCTCCCGGCTTACCGAAGTCGTCGCGAGGGTCGTGTAGGGCGGGTTCGGGAAGGCCTGCGCGGGCGCGCCCTGCACTCCGGAGAACACCATGTTCCAGACGCCGTTGCCCCAGCTGCCGATCTGGCTGTCCCGGGTGTACCACTGCTGCTGCGAGTACGGGCCGACCTGGCCGCTGACCCGGGAGTCGGCGATGTAGCCGCCGCTGGCCCAGCCGTAGCCGTTGGGCGCCAGGTTCAGGTCGCCGTGCACGTCGATCCGCCGGAACGGGGCGGCCTGCGACACGGCCCACCGGGTGAACCCGGCCGACGGGTAGATCGAGAAGTTCTCGGCCGACCGCCAGAAGTTCTGCGTGGCGTTGCCGCCGAACCAGCCCGCGTCGACGGTGACGTCACCGTTGATGCGGACGTCGCCCGGGTTCTGCCCGAGCCCGGCGATCGAGGTGTAGAAGCCGATCTGGGCGTTGAATCCGCTGTACGTGCCCGGCTTGAACAGCAGGGCGTACCGCTGGGAGCCGAACTGGTTGGACTCCATCTGGGCGAAGACGGTGTCGACCTGGCTCTGGATCGTCGCACCCGACATGCTCGGGTCGAAGACCTTCACATTCGGGCCGAGCGAACCGCCGCCGGGCAGCTGCGGGCCGGTCGGCGTCGGAGTCGGGCTGGTGGGGGTCGGGCTCGTGGTCGTGCCGGTACGGATGACGAACTCCCAGAGTGAGTACCCGTAGCCGGTGGCCCGGGCGGTGCCGTAGAGGCGTACGTAGCGGCCGGTGCCGTTGACGGCCAGCGTCTGCGTCCCGCCGGTTCCGGTCGTGGTGCTGTAGACGCTCGTCCAGGTGGTGGCGTCGGTCGACACCTGAAGCTGGAACGCGGTCGCGTACGCCGCCTCCCACTGCAGGACCGCCTGGCAGATCGTCTGCACGCTGCCGAGGTCGACCTGGATCCACTGCGGATCGCTGAACGCGCTCGACCACCGGGTTCCGGTGTTCCCGTCGACCGCGGCGGAAGCTGCCGTGCCGGCGTTCTCGGCGGACGAGGCGGTGGCGGGCCGGTTGAGCGCGGCGTTGGCCGTGCCGCAGCTCGTTGCGCCGGTCGAGCCGTAGACCTGGAACTCCCACAGCGAATACCCGTACGCGGTCGCCCGCGCCGTGCCGTACATCCGCACGTAGCGGCCGGTGCCGCTGACGGCCAGCGTCTGGGTGCCACCCGTGCCGCTGGAGGTGCTGTAGACGGTGGTCCAGGTGGTGGCGTCGGCCGACACCTGAAGCTGGAACGCGGTCGCGTACGCCGCCTCCCACTGCAGGACGACCTGGCTGACCGTGGCGGTGGCGCCCAGGTCGACCTGGATCCACTGCGGATCGCTGAAGGCGCTCGACCATCGGGTTCCGGCGTTCCCGTCGACGGCGTTGGCCGCGGGAGTGCCGGCGTTCTCGGCGGACGAGGCGGTGACGGGCTTGCCTTGGGAGAGCAGCGGGTCGGCCGCCTTGGCCGAACCGGTGAGCACGACGGCGAAGCAGGTCGCGAGCAGAGCTGCCGCGGCCGCCACCGCTGTGGCGTGCAGACGTCTCATGACATCTCCAGGGGACGGAGTCGGAACGGGGTAGGAGAGCGCTCTCTGGAGAGAGGTTTCATCCCGACTACCGTCGATGTCAAGACCTTGTTTCCGGCCCTTTTCCTAGCGCTATCCCCTGGCCAGCAATTTTGCTGCCCCCGACAACGAATTCCCGATGTGCCAACGTTGGCTCCTTCGAGAAAGCGCTCCCCCGTTTGCTGCGGGGTTAAAGGGCGGCGGCGAGTGCCCGCATCCGGGCGGCGGCCAGCTCGATGACGACCCGGCTGGCCGCCGACAGCTGCGCGTCCGGCCGGTGCACGATGGCGAAGGTCTCGTAGAGCCGGGGTCGCAGCGGGGTCCAGCCGAGCCCGGGCGGCAGCCGGTCGGCGAGCCGATGCAGGACGCCCCGCCAGATCACGGTGTCGGCCAGTCCGGTCGCGGCGACCTCCAGCGCGGTCTCGATGTCCTCGACCTCGACCCGGGGGCGCAGCGAATGCCCGGCCGACTGGACGCTGTGGGCCAGCGCCCGGCGCGTCGAGTCGGCCTCCCGCCAGCTGACGTCGGGCAGGACGAGCGGCGCAGCCGCGAGGCCGGCCGGAGTCACCGGGCGTACCAGGCGTTCCGGGTGCGCGCTGAGGTAGACGAGTTCGTCGCGCATCACGGGGTTGACGGCCAGCCCTTCCTCCTCGACCGGCAGGGCGATCAGCCCGGCTTCCAGGGCTCCCTTGCGCAACAGGTCCCGCAGCTCCGCCGAGTTCTGGCCGACCAGCTCCAGGCGTACGCCCGGATGCCGGCGCAAGACGTCGCCGACCAACTCCGCACCGAGGTAGAACCGGGAGGTCTTGAATATTCCGAATCGGACGGTGCCGGTGAGCACCTGGCGTACGTCGGCGACCGCCCGGCCCGCCTCCTCGACCGCGGCCAGCGCCGCCGCCGCGTGCGGCACGAGCGCCCGCGCCTCCTCGGTCGGCACGAGACCCCGCCCGACTCGGCGGAACAACGGCGCGTCCAGGTGCTGCTCCAGCAGCCGGACCTGCTCCGAGACGGACGGCTGGGCGTACCCGAGCGCGCCGGCGGCGGCGGTGAACGAGCCGTGCTCGACCGCGGCGAGGAAGCACCGGAGCTGGTGCAGCGTCATCAAGGCGTTTCCTTCGGGTTCCGGAGGAAAAACAGGCTACCTCGATAGCTCGAAGCGGCCTACCGTCTCCAGTCATGACCGCGAACGTGGCCGCCACCGAGGTGCCGGCTGAGTCGTCTACGCCGGCTCACCGTCCTCACGCGCGGCTCGAGCGGGAGCCGGCCGATGTGCGCCCCTCGACTCCTCGCCATCGGCCGGCACCCGGTCTGGGCGCCCTGCTGTGCCTGGTCTCGGCGGCCGGATTCGGGCTGTCCGCGGTCTTCGCCAAGCAGTCCTACGCCGCCGGGATCAGCGTTCCGGCGATGCTCGCGGGGCGCTTCGCCGTCGCCGCCGTCATCCTGTGGGTCATCGTGGCGTTCCGGCGGCCCGCCTTCCCGGCCCGCCGCACGCTCCTCATGTGCGTCGGCCTCGGCGGCATCGGGTACGCCTCCCAGGCGGTGCTCTACTTCAGCTCGCTCGCCTGGATCGACGCGTCGCTGACCGGTCTGCTGCTGTACCTGTACCCGGCGCTGGTGACCGGATTGGCCGTGCTGCTGCGCCGGGAGCGCCCGGATCGCCGGCGGTACGCCGCCCTCCTGTGCTCGGCCGTCGGCCTGGTGCTGATCCTCGGTTCGGGTGGCGCGATCGGTTCGGCCGCCGGCATCGGGGTCGCGCTGGCGCTGGGCTCCGCCGCGGCGTACGCCTTGTATCTGACCGTGGCCGCCGGTGTCCCCGCGGACCTGGACGTCTTCCTGCTCTCCGCGATCGTCTGCACCTCGGCCTGGGTGACGATGACCGCGACCGGGTACGCGACCGGCTCGATGACCGGGCCGCGCGAAGCGACGGGCTGGGGCTGGGTCGTGCTGCTGGCGATCTTCTCCACAGTGGTCCCGATCGCGACGCTGCTGGCCGGCATCCGGCTCGTCGGCGCGCCCACGGCGTCGATCCTGTCGTGTGCCGAACCCGCCGTCACGGTCGCCACCACGGCCGTCGTCTACGGCGAGCGGCTGACTCCCGGGCAGCTCGTGGGCGGGGTGGTCATCCTCGCCGCGGTGCTGGTCCTCCAGGTCCGATTCCGGTGGGGCGGATCCCGCACTCGCCACGCCGGCTGAGGCCATAGGATGCGCGCATGGCCGGACCGTTTCTGGTGGACTGGCCGGTCTCGGGGCGGCTGGCGGTGATGTCCCGTCCGACCGGCGGCGACGCCCTCGTGCGCGCGCTGCACGGGCTGCGCCGCAAGGGAGTGGACGCGCTGGTCTGCGCGCTCACCGAGGGCGAGCGCGACCTGCTGGGGCTGGCCGCCGAGCCGGAGATCGCCCGCGACGCCGGGCTGGCGTACATCGACTTCCCGATCGCCGACTTCTCCGTGCCGGATCTCGACGATCTCGCCGAACTGGCCGCGAAACTGGCGGTGCGACTGCGCTCCGGGGACTTCATCGTGGCGCACTGCCGGGGCGGGATCGGCCGCTCCGGCATCGTCGCGGCCGCCGCGCTCATCGCCTTGGGCGCCGCCGCCGAGCAGGCGATGGAACTGGTGTCGGAGGCGCGCGGCGTACCGGCGCCGGAGACCGAGGAGCAGCGGGCCCTGTTGCGCCGCCTCGCCGAGCGCCCGGCCCGCTTCTAGCCCCGGATCAGGGTTCCCGGTCGAATCTTGCGGCAAGATTCGACCGGCATCCGTGATCCAGCGGCCAACGGATCAGGCCGCCACCGCCCGCAGGGTCAGCAGGTGTTCCAGGAGCGTGACGAGGACTTCCTTCACCGAGTCGCGTTTTCGCGCGTCGCAGTGCCGCACCGGTACGCCGGGATCGAGGTTGAGCGCCGCCTTGACCTCGTCGGTGGCGTACACCCGGGTGCCGTCGAAGCAGTTGACCGCCACGATGAACGGCACGCCCATGCGCTCGAAGTAGTCGATGGAGGTGAACGAGTCCTCCAGCCGGCGGGTGTCGGCGACGACCACCGCGCCGATCGCGCCTTCGACGAGTTCGTCCCAGATGAACAGGAAGCGGTCCTGGCCGGGGGTGCCGAACAGGTAGAGCATCATGTCCTGGCTGATCCGGATACGGCCGAAGTCCAGCGCCACCGTCGTGGTGGTCTTCGCCTCGACGCCCGAGACGTCGTCCACCCCGAGGCTGGCGTCGGTGAGCAGCTCCTCGGTGAAGAACGGCTGGATCTCGCTGACCGAGCCGACCATCGTGGTCTTGCCGACGCCGAACCCGCCCGCGACGACGATCTTGTACGCCGTCGGCAGCACGAGGTCAGAGTGCTCGTAATCCATGAAGGACCGCCTTGTAGGTCTCGACGCTGGGCGTGGCGGCCGGGCCGGGATGGCTCCGCCGGATCAGATCTCGGGCCGCGAGTTGGGCCAGGAGCGCCCGCACCACGCCGACCGGCAGGCTCATCCGGGCCGACAGGTCTACAACAGACAGTGGTTCCTGACAGAGTTGCAGAATACGCGCCGAGGCCGTGCCGAGGGCGGCGTCGCCGGACGACGGGGCCCGGCTGGCGAGCACCACGGCGATGAGGTCGAACTCCTCAGCCGCCTCCGCGGTGATGCCCGCGGCGAGGGCGTACGGGCGGACGACCGGGCCGGCGTCGTCGTCCAGCCAGGCCTGCTCCTCCGGCTGCGCCGGGTCCGGGCCGGTCACTCGACCGCGGCCGGGGTGCGGGCGGGCGCGGTCAGGTAGTCGCCGACCCGCGTCACGAGCATCGCCATCTCGTACGCCGTGAGGCCCATGTCGGCGGAGTCGTCGGTGATGACCGCCAGGCAGGCCCCGGTGCCGCCGGAGCTGACGAAGAGGAAGCCGGCGGCCATCTCCATCACCGCCTGCCGGACCACGCCCTTGCCGAACCGGCGGCTCGCACCTCGGGCCAGCCCGAACATGCTCGCCGAGACGGCCGCGAGATGCTCGGCGTCCTCCCGGGCCGTGCCGGCGGCGGCCGCCATCACCAGTCCGTCGGCGGACAGCACCACGGCCAGCTCAGCGCCGGGCAGCCGACTGACCAGGTCGTCGACCAGCCAGCCGAGTTCAGCGGTCGGTCGCTGCGTCATTGTTCTCCCCTTCCGCGGGTGTTTCGACGGCTTCCGCCCGGCCGCGTTGCGTACCGCGTTGGAAGGCACTCATCAGGTCCCGGATGTCGCGCGCCTGCGCCGGCGCGGACGGGTTCGGTTTGGGCCGCACGGGCAGCCCCGACGGCGTACGCGCGGTGACCACCCGGACCGGGGGCTCGGCGCGCACCGCGAGCGCGACCGGCGCGGCCGCCGCCCGGGGGCGCATCTCGGGCACCGAGGGCAGCGCGACGGCGGCTTCCAGGAGGGTCAGCTCGGACGCGGGCGGGCGGCCGGAGACGAGCTTCTCGGGGATCAGCACGATCGCCGTGACCCCGCCGTACGGCGAGCGCCGCAGTTGCACCTCGATCTCGTGGCGCTGCGCCAGCCGGCCGACGACGAACAGGCCGAGCCGCGCGGTGCTCGTCAGCTTGAACTCCGGCGGGTCGCGAAGCAGCTCGTTGGACTCGTCCAAGACGGCCTCACTCATCCCGAGGCCTCGGTCCTCGACCTCCAGGACGTGGCCCGTGCCGACTCGCGCGCCCTTGACATGCACCGTGGTGTCCGGCGGGGAGAACGACAACGCGTTCTCGACCAGCTCGGCCAGCAGGTGGATGACGTCGCCGACGGCGCGGCCGGCCAACTCGGCGGCGTCGCCGGGCTGGATGACGACCCGGTGGTAGCCCTCGACCTCGGCGCAGGCGGCGCGGAGGATGTCGGCGACCGGCACCGGCCGCCGCCAGCCTCGCCCGGCCGTGGCGCCCGACAACACCAGTAGGTTCTCGGCGTTGCGGCGCATTCGGGTGGCCAGATGGTCGACGCGGAACAGCTCTTCGAGATCGGTCGGGTCGGTGACGCGGCACTCCATGTCGTCCAGCAACCGCAACTGGCTGTGGATGAGCGCCTGGTTCCGGCGGGCCAGGCTCACGAAGACGTCGCGTACGCCCCGGCGCAGTTCCGCCTGATCGACGGCGACCCGGACGGCGGTCTCCTGCGCCTTGGTGAACGCGTGCCCCACCTGTCCGATCTCGTCGGAGCCGAAGGCCAGCGGAGGCGCTTCGGCCTCGATGTCGACTTCTTCGCCGGCGGCCAGTCGTTCCACCACTCGCGGCAGGCGTACCGTCGCCAGGTCGTCGGCGGCGTCACGCAGCAGCCGGAGTTGGTGCACGATCGCCCGCGCCGTGGTGATGGACAGGATGATCGAGGCGACGACCGCGATGAGCCCGAGCCCGGCGGCGAGGATCAGCCGGACGACGATCATCACGCCGGGCCCGGTGGCCTGGTCGATCGTGGCGTCGGCGAGGTCGATGTCGAGCTGGGCGAGGGAGGCCAGTGCGGGGTCGAGCGCGGCCCGCCAGGCGGCCGCGGTGACGGGCGCGGCACCGGGTCCTTGTAGGACGATCTGGTCTTCCAGGGCCTGGAATCGGCCCAGCTCCTGGCCTTCGAGCACCGGCTGGTAGATCGCCGTGTCATCGGGGAGCCCGGCGACGCCGACCGAGCGGGTGTACCGCTGGGCGCCGACGATCCGGCCGAACTCGGCCGCCTCGGCCGGGCTGAACCGACCGGCCGCGATGACGCCGGAGATGAGGGCGTCCTCCTGCGACAGCAGCTCGCGACCGCGCGACAAGGTCAGCAGATGCCCCAGTCGGCTGTTGATGTCCCGGTCGGAGAAGACGGAGATCGTCTCGAAGATCTCATACCCCTTGCCCACCACGCCGGTGTAGAAGGCGGTCACCGCCGACCGCTCCACCCGACCTGCGTCCATATCGGACCGCTCAGCCGGCAGCGCGTTGAGCCGGGCGTCGAGTTCACTGAGCCGGGCGGCGGTGGTGTCCGACTGGGCCCAGCGGGCGGCCGTTCCGCGTACGGAGTTCCGGAACACGGACACCGCCTCGTCGGTGTGCTGCCGCGCGGTGTCGAGGGCGCTCCGGGCCGTCGCGCTCGCCGCCGTGTCGCCCTTCTCCTCCAGCGCCAGGTAGACCGCCGACCGGCGGCGTTCCTCCTGAACCGATTGAACCAGCGCGTTCGTCGGGCGGCCGACCTCGGAGTCCAGCGTACGGATCCAGAGGAGGGTCAACCCGTCCCGGACCGTCACGAACGCCGCGAAGGCCCAGAGGGCCGCGAGCGACGCCAGCAGAAAGGCGATCTTCGCCCGCAGGCGCGAAGTGCGAGAGCTCATCCGTCGTGTTCCCACCATCGTCAGGGGTACGGGAGCCGCCACTAGATGTGACGGCCCGACGGAATGTCACTAGACATCGAGATGCGGTTCGCGCATCGCACCCCGTGTGCGACATGTTGGGCGGCTGATCCGCCAAGAGCCACTCCGGTGGTCCCCCGATGTACGGAGGACGGTACCTAGCCGACCGGATGTTCAGACTTCCGTACTAAGCCTGAGGTCAGGATCGTCCCCTGGGGCCTACCTTGAGATCACGCGCGCGGAGCGAAGACGAGGAAGGAGCCACGATGTCCCAGTTCGCCGACGCAATCGCCCGCCTGACCATCGACAAGGACTTCGCCCGAGCCACCCGTCTCCAACCGGAGCGGATCGCGACGCTCTACGGGCTGACCGCCGCCGAGGCCGACCAGCTTCGCCAGCTCGCCGACGCCGCGAACGCCGACCGTGCTGCCGCACTCCGCGCCCTGCTGGCCGCCGAGCCCGACGACGAGCCCACGCTCGCCGACGCCCCGGCGATCGGCGTACCGGCCGGCATGCCGACCCTCCTGACTACGAAGTTCTGACTAGCTCGCCGCCGGCTGCGGCCGAGTAGGGTCAGCCACGTGGATCTCAACCCGCCGGCGATCGCCCTCCTCATCGGAGTGGCGATCGTCGCGTTCATCCTCGGCCGGACGACCAAGTCCCGCCGCCCCGACGACCTGGTGTCCGCACAGATGGCGGCCCGCGTACCGGGCACGCCCCGCCCGTCGGCGGACGGCGACGAGGTCGCCGCCCTGCTCGCCGAGGGCAAGAAGATCCAGGCGATCAAGCTCTACCGCGAACTCACCGGCGTCGGTCTCAAGGAGGCCAAGGACGCCGTCGAGGCCATGGCAGTGGGCCGCGCACCCGTCGTCGCCCAGTCACCGCCCGCGGGCCGGCCGCCGATTGACGACGTGGCTGCGGAGGCGGCCCAGCTGAAGGCCCGTGGCCTGGTCATTCCCGCGATCAAACTGGTACGCGAGAAGACCGGACTGGGCCTGAAGGAAGCCAAGGACTTCGTGGATCGACTGTAGGGACGGGGAAATGGCGATTCGTGCTGTCGTGTTCGACATCGGTGGCATCCTCGAGCTGAGTGCGCCGGAGGGGTTCGACCCGGTGGACCAGAAGTGGGCCGCACGCTGGGGACTCGAACCGGACGAGATGAACGGCCGCCTGGGAGACATCTGGGCGCGCGGCGCGATCGGGCTGATCACCGAAGCCGAGGTCGTGGCAGGGATCGCGGAGGGTGCCGGGACGTCCGTCGCCGAGGCCGAGGGATTCATGGCAGACATCTGGACGGTCTACCTCGGTACGCCGAACGTCGAGCTGACGGCTTACTTCGAAGGCCTGCACCAGCGGTATCTGACCGGCCTCATCAGCAACAGCTTCGTCGGCGCCCGCGAACGGGAGGCGGCGTCGTACCGCTATCCCGAGATGACCGACGACATCGTCTACTCACACGAGTGCGGGATCGCCAAACCCGATCCGCGCATCTATCAGCTGGCCTGCGACCGGCTGGGCGTACGCCCTGACGAGGTCGTCTACCTCGACGATGTGGAGCGGTGCGTGGCCGGAGCCGCCGCGATCGGGATGCACGCGGTGCACTACTCGGCCACCGCGACGGCGATGGCCGAGATCGACACGCTGCTGGCCGCGTACCCCGGGGGCGAACGCGCCTAGGACCAGGCGAGGGCGAACCGCGCCGAGCTGCCGGCGGCGTACCCGGCGACCGCTCGCGTGAGCCGGCCGGCCGACTGGTTCGAGCCCGTCTTCGTCGCCGCCTCCGCGGCGGTCAGCCCGAACCGCGCCTCATAGGCGCCGGTGCCCGGCTCGAAGATGACCGAGATCCGGACGCTTCCGGCGTACTGGGTCGCGCTCAGGTAGCTCACCCGCATGCCCTTGGCCATCGCGGCATCCCACTGGGTCTGGTACTCGGCCAGGGTCAACCACGACTTGGCCAGCCACGAGCCGACGTTCTCCTTGACGTACAACGCCGTCCATTGCGGAGTGTTGTTCGGCGCCACCACGGAGACGGCCACCGGGTGGTAACCCTCCTTGGTCAGCGCGTCGATCTTGGTCTGGTGCGCGCTCTGCGAATAGCCGTGGTACGCCACCCACGCCGGACCGGACGCCTTGCGCCACATCGCGGCGTACCGGAGTTGACCGGCGACGAGGTAGCTGCTGACGTCGGCCAGCCGATAGCCCTGCGTCTTGAACTGGTCGAACGCGGTCTGGTACGCGGCCGCCGTCAGGTTGCTCCGGGACTGCCAGGCGACTCCGTCGCTCGGCCGGAACAGGGCGTTGACGAAGGTCTGCGAGCCGACCTCGTAGCCGTCGAAATGCACCAGCCGGTACTTCGCGGCGACGATCCGGTCGAACTCGGCCTGCCACTTCGCCACCGGTACGCCCAGCCGCACGAGCTGCGGCTGCCCCGCCGGGATCGGCGCCGTCGTCGCCCCGCTGACGACCGCGCCGGTGGTCGGCGGGACGGCGGACGCGCTCGCGGCCGGGGTGGACAGCGCGCCGGCCGAGCTGGACGGCTGGACGTCGGAGACTCCCGCGCCGCTGCCGACCAGGCCGGGCTGGCCGCCGGTGAACTCAGGATCCTTCGTTGATCCGCAGCCGGCCGTCAGAACCGACGTCGTCACCATCAACGCCGCCATCGCCATCGGCATCCATCGCCGCATCCGAGCCTCCCCAGGTCGCCGGGACATCTGCCCCAGTGATGATCTTAGGGTGACCCAGTCGATGGATCACGATCGCCTCCGCGACGAGCAACGCCGTCCAGGCCACGGCCGAGGCGGTGACGGTGAGCACCGGCGACTCCGTGAACAGGCCGAAGCCCAGCGCCGTCGCGGCGACCAGCGTCTTGAGGCCGAGCAGGACACCGTGGATCCGGCGGCCGACGCCCAGGTCGAGGCCGACGCCCGTGGAGATCAGGATGAATCCGGCGATGATGACGACCTGGGCCACGGCGAACAACGGCAGGGTGCCGTGGTGATGGTGCGCCGCCATCTCGGCCGCGAGCTCCACGCCGATCCCGGTCGCCGCGATCGCCACGTAGATGAGCAGATGGCCGTACCCGTAGAGGAAGGATTGCACCTGCGCGTTGCGGCCGTTGGCCAGCGCCCGGTCGATGGCCGCCTCGTCGAACCCTCCGAAGTAGACCCACCAGATGCCGCAGGCGATGACGAAGCCGCTCACGGCGACGGCCACCGCGCCGGGACTCCAGGCGCCCTCGGTGATCCCGGCGACCGTGCTCCACACCGCCTCACCCAGGACGACCAGGGTGAACAAGCCGAACCGCTCCGGCATGTGGGAGACCTGGACGGGCGGGTTCTTCATCCGGGCGTACGCCAGCGGGCCGGAGACGGTCGAGTTGACCACCAGCGCCACCACCCATAGGGCGTACCGCGCCGGTCCGCTGACGAGCAGCGAGGCGCCCCAGAGGACGGCGCCCGAGGCGGAGCCCACGACATACCAGCGGCACAGCTCGGCAGCTCGCGGAATCGACCGCCCCATGATCGCGTACAAGCCGGTCAGGAAGAGCAGGAGCAGCGCGAAGATGGCGGCGAACCGCGCGGAGTCGAACCCGGGCTGGATCGTGACCGCGAGCACCGCGGCGCCGAGCGCGGCGATCAGCTGGGCCACGCGCTGACCCGGGCCGTCGTCGTCGAAGAGGTCGGCGAAGTAGGAGAAGCTGATCCACAGCCACCAGACGGCGACGAAAAGCCCCACGTACGCGACCACGCCGCCGAGCGAGTGATCGTGATGCAGCAGCTGGCCCAACCGGGCGACGGCGACCACGAACACGAGGTCGCAGAAGAGTTCGAGCCAGGTGGCTCGCCGCAACGGCTCCCAGTCGTGAATACCCCGGTTGCTCATGCGGCGAGCCTAGGGCTCCGACGCTATGCGCCGACAGCCGCCTTCACCTTGGCGATCATGGCCGTCTCGGTGTCCTGCACGCCGCCCTTGGCCTCCGCGACCTGGTCGCACGCGGCGATCACGACATCCTTGTACGCCTGCACGTCCTGCGGCGACTTGGCCTGCAGGATCTGCACCGCCTGCTGCAGCTGGCCCAGGACGGTCGACTCGACCTCGGCCGCACCGCCCTTCGGCATCGAGGGCAGTCCCCCGCCCTTGAACAGATCCCGCAGCTCGGCCGGAGCCGCCGCCATCGCCTTCGCCCCGGCCATGCTCTCGGAGAACATCGCGAAGAAACCCGGATCGGCCTGGGAGACGAGCATCATCGCGCCGAACCCGGCGTCCCGCAGCGTCTTCCGTTCGTCGTCGGTGTAGTCGGTCATGCCCTGATCCTCCCCGAGATTCCGTCTTCCCGGCGGGTCTTTGCCACGCATGCGAGCATGAAGGGCATGGAGAGCTCCGAACCGTGGTTCTACTGCCTGAAACACCGGCGGCCCGAGCACGGCCGGCAGGAGGCGGAGCAGTACCTGCTCGGCCCGTTCCCGGACGAGGCGACGGCAGCGCGCGCCCTGGACGTCATCCGCGAGCGCGAGGCTCGCAAGGAAGCCGAGGACCGGGCCTGGTCCGGCGACGACTGACCGCATGTGGTTCTGTCGGTGGGGCGCGCTAGCTTCGGGGGATGGAGTTCGCCTGGCTCACCGTTCCGACACCGTTGGTCCCCCTGACCGTGGCGGTCACCGGCGACGGCTTGGCCTGCGTCTCCTTCGACGGGAGCGGGGCCACTGCCCGCTCGCTGGCCCGCCACGGCGGCGTACGCCCCGCCTCGCCGCATGATCCCTTCGTCGCCGAGGCGGCGCTGCAGATCTCCGAATGGGCACACGGGGAACGGCAGTCGTTCGACCTCACCGTCGACTGGTCGCTGACCTCCGGGCCGCAGGAACGCGTACTGCGGACGCTGTATGAGACCGTGCCGTTCGGCACCACCATCACCTACGGCGAACTCGCCGACCGCTCCGGGCTGCCGGACGGAAGTGCCCGCCTCGTCGGGCAGATCATGGGCAGCAACCCCATCCCCGTCGTCGTGCCGTGCCACCGGGTGCTGGCGTCCGACGGGCTCGGCGGGTACGGGCCGGGGATCGAGCTGAAGCGGCGGATCTTGGTGCTGGAGGGGATTCTGCAGCCCTCCCTCTTCGACTGACCCCGCGTTCGCTTTCACACTGGCTGCGGCTTTGCGGTGCGCGCTGTTTAATTCGCACCGAAGATGAGAGCTGGCGACGATTCGCGCATTGGTTACTGCCGATGCCGCTTGATCAGGGTCACTTCCATGTCGCTATGGCAACACAGAAATGACCCTGATCATGGTCCGCATGATCAACGGAAGTTTCGCGGGGTCATGGCCCCACATTTACTCCGTTGATCATGGCGGCGACGCACGCAGCCCAGCCGCCCCTCCTCTTCGGTGCGCCTTTGGAGCACGCCGCAGGCAAAGCGATGCACAGCGGCGGGGCGCCGGATTCCCGACGCCCCGCCGAATGAGGAAGGGTCAGCCGCGACCGCTCGCCCGGCGGCCCCGGCGGGACACCGAGTCGAGGATGACCGCCGCCAACAGCACCGCCGCCGTGATCATGTACCGGACGGAGGAGTCGACGTCGATCAGCAGCATGCCGGAGCTGATCGAGCCGAGCACGACCGCGCCGAGCAGGGCGCCCCAGGGGCTGCCCCGGCCGCCGAAGAGGCTGACGCCGCCGATGACCGCGCCGGCGATGGCCAGCAGCAGGACGTCGCTGGCACCGGTCGTCTGGGTGGCCGAGAAGCCTCGGGAGACGAGCAGGATGCCGCCGAGCGCGGCGAAGGTCGAGCACAGCGTGAAGACGGAGATCTGGACCGCCGCCACGTTGATGCCCGCCCGGCGGGCCGCTTCGATGTTGCCGCCGACGGCGAAGATGCTGCGGCCGTACCGGGTCTTGCGGAGCACGAGGTCCAGCACCGCCACCAGACCGACGAGGATCAGCAGGCCGAGCGGTACGCCTTGCCACGAGTTCAGCACGGCCACCGTCACGACCACGATCGCGGCCAGGCCGATGACGCGTACGAGGTCGCTGCGCAGCGACGCCGCGGGGAGGCCGGCGGAGGCTCGCCGCGCCCGGGCGGTGAACGCCGCGAGGGCGTACAGGGCGACGACGATCACCCCGACGATCCAGCCCGCCGCCTGGCTGAGCTTGGTGTTCATCAGGTCGGTGATGGTGCCGGTCGGCACGTTGATGGTGCCTTCGGAGCCCAGCAGGTAGAGCTGGAGGCCGAGCCAGCCGAGGTTGCCCGCCAGGGTCACCACGAACGCCGGTACGCCCAGCTTGGCGAAGATGGTGCCCTGCAAGAACCCGATCAGCGCACCGAGCAGCAGCGCCACGATGATGGCGGAGATGTCGGACCAGCCTCGGCGTACGGACAGGACGGCCAACGCGGCGGCGCAGACGCCGGCGACCGAGCCGACCGACAGGTCGATCTCGCCGAGCAGGAGCACGAGCACGATGCCGACGCTGATCATGCCGACGGCGGTGATCTGCAAGGCCAAGTTGGACAGGTTCTGCGCGGTCAGGAAGCGATCGTTGAGCGCCTGGAAGACCACCCAGATGATGATCAGCCCGATGAGCACCGGCCAGGCGCCCAGCTCGCCACCGCGTATGCGGCGCTTGATCAGCTCCCACGGGGAGTGGGTGTCGGAGTCGGCCAGCGGACCGGCCGCGGGCGGCGGAATGGTCGGGTTGGTCATCCCTCACCCCCGAGATCCCCGAGGTCGCGATCGTCGACCGGCCCGGTGGCGTCGCCGGTCCCCGAGTCCGGCGAGCCGCCTTCGCTGCGGGCCCGGCGGCGGGTGACCGCGTTGTCGAGGGCTCCCGTGATCGCCTGCACGATCTCCTCCTGACTGGTCTCGTCGGGGTCGAAGACCCCGGCGTTGCGGCCCAGCCGCAGCACCACCACCCGGTCGGCGACCGCCTTGACGTCGGCCAGGTTGTGGCTGATCAGGATCACGCCGAGGCCCCGTTCCCGGAGGCGTTCGACGAGATCGAGGACTTCGGCGGTCTGTGCGACGCCGAGGGCCGCGGTCGGCTCGTCCAGCAGCACGACCTTCGGCTCGCCGAGCAGGGACCGGGCGATCGCCACGGACTGCCGCTGACCACCGGACAGGCCGGCCACCGGCACGCGTACGCTCGGCAACCGCACCGAGAGGCTGCCCAGCAGCTCGCGGGAGCGTTTCTCCATGCCGATCTCGTCGAGGACCCTGGTCCTGGTCAGTTCCCGGCCGAGGAAGAGGTTCGCGACGACGTCGAGGTTGTCGCAGAGCGCGAGGTCCTGGTAGACGGTCGCGATCCCGAGCCCGGTCGCGTCGGCCGGCTTGGTGATGTGGACCGGCTTGTCCCCCCACCGGATCTCGCCGGTGTCAGCGGGGCCGACACCGGCGATCACCTTGATGAGTGTGGACTTCCCGGCGCCGTTGTCACCCACGAGCGCGACGACCTCGCCCGGGTACACCTCCAGGCTGACGTCGGTGAGAGCTTGCACCGCGCCGAATCGCTTCGAGATGCCCGTCAGCGCGAGCACCGGAGAGTCCGTGGCGGTCACTTGATACCAGCCGCCTGGCAGGCCGAGGCGAACTGCGAGGTGCAGATCTGGTCGACCTTGTAGAAGCCGTCCTTGACCACCGTGTCCATGATCGTGTCCTTCTTGACGACGACCGGGGTCAGCAGCACCGAGGTGACGTCGACGGTGCCGTTGTTGACCGTGGTGGTGGGCTCGCCGGAGTACGCCTGCCCGGTGGCGGCGGCGATGGCCATCGAGGCCGCGATCTCGGCCTCCGGCTTGATCGCCTTGTAGATGGTCATGTACTGCTCACCGGCGACGATCCGCTGGATCGCGGCCAGCTCAGCGTCCTGTCCGGTGACGGGCGGGAACGGCGTGGTGAAGCCGCCGCCCTTCATCGCCGCGATCGCACCGCCGGCGGTTCCGTCGTTGGCGGCGTACACGCCGATGATCTTGTCCTTGCCCAAGGCGGTGATGGCCTGTTCCATCTCCTGCTGGGCCTTGTCCGGCGACCAGTCCGGGGTGTCGAACTCCTTGCCGATGGTGACCTGGCCGTCGAGGACCGAGTGCGCGCCGGCCTTGAAGTCGGCGGCGTTCGGGTCGGTCGGCGAGCCGTTGATCATCACGATGTCGGCGCGCTTCGGGTCACCACCCGCTTTCAGCGCGTCCAGCAGGGCCTGCCCCTGGAACTGCCCGACCTTCTTGTTGTCGAACGAGACGTAGTACGCGATCGGGCCCTTGGCGAGCCGGTCGTACGAGACCACCGGCACGTTCTGACCCTTGGCGCTGTTGACGATGGTCGCCGCCGCGGAGGCGTCGACCGGGTCGAGGATGAGTACCTTGGCTCCCTGCGTCAGCATGGCCTCGGCCTGCGACTGCTGCTTGGAGCTGTCCTGGTCGGCGTTCTGATAAAGGATCTCGCACTTGGGGCAGAGTTCCTTGATCTTCGCCTCCATGTACGGCTTGTCGAACGTCTCGTACCGGGTCGTCTTGGACTCCGGCAGAAGAATGCCGACCTTGAAGCCGTTCTCGGTGCTCTCGCCGCCGCCGGTGGTGGAGCTGCCGCCGTTGTTGTTGTCATTCGAATTGCCACATGCCGTCGCGGCCAGCACGAGCGCCAATCCGCTCGCGGCCACCAGCCGGCGCCACTGTCCTCGCATCATAGGGGTTAGCTAACCACTTTCACCATGATAAGAGGCGGTTTCGCCCGATTTGCTCACCTGGCCGCCCGGCGACCCGACGACAGGCGATCCGCGGCAGCGCGCCATATGATCGCCCAGTGGTGGAGAGCACGGCCGAAGACTGGCCGGTCCGCGTCCAGCGCCTCGAACAGGAGGTCGCCGGGCTGCGCCGGGCCATGCGTACGCGAGCCTTGATCGAGCAGGCGAAGGGCATCCTCGCCGAACGTCAGGGTGTCGACCCGGAGACGGCGTACGCCCAGCTCTCGCAACGCTCGCAGCGCAGCAACACCCCCCTGGTCGACGTCGCCGCCGACGTCGTCAACGGCATCGCCCCGCCCGATCGACCGGCCGCCGTGGCGGTGACGGCCGAGCCGGAGACCCCGCCGGTCGCGCCGGCCGCCCCGCGGCGCACCGAAGCACTGTCCATCACACCGGAGCCGCGCCCGCTCACCGTCATGGCCGGGCTGGCCCCGACCAAGCCGCCGGCCTGGCCCGACGAGGCGAAACGGCGGCTGCGCCGGGCGGTCTCCGCGTTCACCGCGGCCGACGACATCACCGGGTTGACCTCGGCGGTCATGGCGAACGCGGGCGATCCACCGCCCAGCGGCGTGGCCGTTTTCGCCGCCGAACCGAACGGCTCCCTGCGCCTGATCGGTGCGGAAGGCTGGACGTCCCAGCAGATCAGCGAGGCCCGGCGGATTCCCTCGTTGATCGCCACGCCGATGAGCGAGGTCGTGCGGCACGCGCATCCCGTGCTCTTCGACGGTCAGGCGGAGACCGACCTCGCCCTGGTCGGGCCGGGCCCGGCGATGGTGGGCTACCCGATCGCCATCGAATCGCGCGTCACCGGCGTACTGCTGATCTCGTGGACGCAGCCGCGTGAGTTCACCGCGCTCGACCGCAGCTATCTCGACCGCCTCGCCCAGGAGTCGGGCCGCGCGGTCGGCCGGGTCTGGGCGCAGGCGATCGCGGGCACCGCCGCCTCGCTCACCGGCGACCTCGGCTGGATCCAGCGCGTCATCGAGGCCGCCTCGGGCATGACCCAGCTGCTCACGCCGATCCGGGACGCCGCCGGGGTGGTCATCGACTTCCACGTCGCGGCGATGAGCCCGCTCGCCCAGGCCGACGAGCCCGACGCGCTCGGCCGGCGGCTGCTCGACGCGTACCCGCATCTGCTGACGAACGGCATCTTCGACGCCTACGTGCGGACGCTGGCCGACGGCACGCCCTGGGAACGGGAACCCGAGCCGGAGGACGCCCGGGTCGCCGGGACCTGGCAACGAGTCGTGAAGGGCCGCCGGGCCGCGCCGATCGCCGGGGCGGTCATCGCGTCGTGGCGGCGCGTCGACGAGTTCGTCCGGCTGGAGGAACAGGTCACCCAGATGGAGCAGCTCGGCCACTTCGGCTGGTGCGAGTGGGATCCGATCGGCAAACGCATGTGGTGGTCGCCGGGCATGTACCGGCTGCTCGGCGTGTCGCCGCGCAAGGGGCCCTTGTCGCGTACCGCCCTGGTCGAACTGGCCGAGCCCGAGTCGCGGCCGATCCTCACCGAGGCCCTGCGCCGCGCGGCGCACGGTGGTCAAGCCACTGTGGACATCGATCTGCGCCGCGGCGGCGAGGAGCTGGTCCGGCTCCGCGCGTTCGCCGCGGGCGAGGGCCCGCGGCCCGAGGAGACCGACCCGCGCGGCACCGTGCGGCTCCTGGTCCAGGACATCTCCGTGCAACTCCAGCTCGACGAGCAACTGCGGCGATCGCAAGCGCAGGCTTCAGCTCAACGGGTACGCCTGGCGGCCGAGCACGAACTCACCAGAGCCCTGATGGACCTGCTGTATCCGGCCCGCTCCTTCGACCACAGCAGCGGCCCGTTGCGCGTGGTCGGGCGGCACTTCGCCACCGATCGCACGGCTCCCCTGCGCGGGGACTTCTGTGACGCCCAGCTGCTGCCGAACGGCGATCTGCTGCTGGTGGTCGGCGACATGTTCGGTTCGGGCCTGACCGCCGCCTCGGCGGTGGCCCGGCTCATGCCGCCGGTCGTCGCGCTGGGCATCGCCGGACTCGCACCCGAGGCGATCCTGGCGGTCCTCAACACCGAGCTGCATCGGCTGCCCGATCCGCCGCTGGCCAGCCTGGCGCTGGCCCGGGTGGACCACGAGACGAAGGTCGCGACCTGGGCTCAGGCCGGCCACCTGCCCCCGATCCTGGTACGCGCCCGCACCGCCACGGCGACGCCGTTGAAGTCGCCCGAGGGGCCGGCGCTGGGTCTGCTGCCGGACGCGATGTTCAGCAGCGGCGCCGCCCAGCTGGAACCGGGCGACACCCTGGTGTTCTACACCGACGGCGTCCTCGATCGGCGGGCCCGTGATCCGCTGAAGAACCTGAGCAACAAGCTCGGCCGGGGCGTACGCGCCGGCGAGCCGGAGTCGGCGTTGACTGTGCCGACTCCGGCTCGAACCGACGAGGCATGCCTCGTTGCTCTGTCCTACTCGTAGAACCTGACGGATCAGGCGTCTTCGAGCAGGACGTTCTTCAGCCGGTTGAGCGACTGGGTGAGCAACCGCGAGACATGCATCTGAGAGACGCCGACGATCTTGGCGATCTCCGCCTGGGTCATGTTTCCGAAGTACCGCAGCACCAGGATCTTCTGCTCCCGGGCCGGCAGTGCGGACACCGCCTGCCAGAGAGCCTGGCGCTCGGGGACGAGTTCCAGCTCGTTGTCGACTCCTCCGACGAGATCGCCGAGTTCGACGTCGACGTCTGCTCCCCGCACCGGCGCGTTGAGCGAGTAGGCCCGGTAGGCCCGCGCGCACTCGAGACCGGCGCTCACCTGATCGGTGCTCAGTTTCAGGTGCTCGGCGAGATCGGCCACGGTCGGCACCCGGCGCAGAGACTGACTCAGCGTCGGAATCGTGCGGCTGATCTCCATGTGCAGCTCCTGGAGCTGGCGGCGGACCCGAATCATCCAACCCCGGTCGCGGAAGTGCCGCTTGAGCTCACCCACCATGGTGGGCACCACGTAGTGCAGGAACGACTCGCCGCGCTCGGTGTCGTACCGATCGACGGCCTTGATCGCAGCAACCAGGGCGACCTGAGTCAGGTCGTCCATCTCTTCACCGCGATTGCCGAAGCGCAGCGCGATGCGCCGCGCGAGGGGAACGCACGCCTCGATGACCGACTCGCGAAGTCGCGCCCGCTCGGGGTCGTCAGCATCGAGCTTCTGCATCCGAGCGAGGGCGTCCGAGGTCTTCGCCTCGAAGTCGCCTGATGCCGCCGTCGACTCGGAGTTGTGCGTGCTGTGCTGGAACCTGACCTTCTCCTGGGTCATGGACATGACTGCTGTCACCTGCGCCGGCCCCACGCGAAAAGCCCTTGGCCTTCCGTTGGCGCCTTCGGTGTCCAGAAACGGTGGCACCCGACTGCTTGAGTGCCGCACAGCGTCACGGCTCACCGGGCCGCTGTCGCGTCAGGCGTTTTGACGCGGCCTCAGTCTAGTCCCTCCAGCCGTCAGCGCAAACTGACCAGTTGTCGGGCGATAACCGATCGGTATACGGCCTCCACCTGTTCGGCTACCCGCGGCCACGGGTAGCGGGCCTGGGCCTGACTCATCCCGGCCACCGCGTACGCGTACCGCCGGGGTTCGACGGTCAGCAGTTCGCGGATGGCCTTCGCCAGGCCGTCCACGTCGCCGGGGGTGACAAGCAGGCCGGACACACCGTGCGCCACCGAGTCGGCCAGCCCGCCGACGGCGTACGCCACAACCGGTGTGCCACAGGCCATCGCCTCCAGCGGAGTCATCCCGAACGTCTCGTACGCCGGCGTGCAGGCGAGCAGGTCGGCCGAGCGATACAGCTCCGGCATCCGCTCGTTCGGCACCCCGCCGAGCAGTTCCACCCGATCGGCCACACCGAGTTCCTCGGCCGCCTCGACGAGCCGTTGGGCGACCGGGTCCGCCGCCAGCCGAACCTTCGCCGGCCCACCCGCGATCACCAGGTGCGCCCCCGGAACCCGGCGGATGGCCTTGATCAGGTCGAGGAAGCCCTTCCGGGGGATCATCCGCCCGACGGCCAGGATTCGGGGCGTCTCCTCCGGCGACCGCAACCGGGGTCCGTCCGGGCCGGGCCGGAAGCGGTCGAGATCGACGCCGGACGGGACGACGGCGATCTGTCCTCGGGCGATGCCGAGTTTCAGCAGCTCCCCGACCTCGTCGGCGGATTGGGCGATGACCCGGTCGGCGCTGTGCGCGACCAGCGGCTCCAGCTCCGTCCGTTCGGCCGGGCTGGTGTCGGCGACCCCCTGCACCCGCCGCTTCACGGTGCCGAGCGCGTGGAAGGTGGTGACCAGCGGCAGGCGCTCGCCGTCCAGGACTCCCGCCCCGGCCCGGAGCGCGGCCACCCCGCTCATCCAGTAGTGCGAGTGCACGACGTCCGGCGGCGCGACGGTCCAACGGGCCGCCAGCCAAGCGCCGAAATCGGACATGAAGGGCAGCAGGTTGTCCCGGGGAACGGCCTGCGGCGGGCCGGCCGGAACGTGCACCACCCGGAAGCCGCCGGACTCCACCGTCTCTGGCGGCCCCGGATCATCCCGGCGGGTGAAGACCTCGACCTCATGGCCCCGGCGGGCCAGGGCGGTCGCCAGCGCGGCCACATGGACGTTCTGCCCACCGGCGTCCACCCCGCCGAGCTGGGCGAGCGGGCTCGCGTGCTCCGAGACCAAGGCGACGCGCAGTGCGCGCGGCCCCGATCGGGTCGAGATCGGCATGCTCGGCGGCGTACCCCGGCCGCTGGGGCATAAACCCCGACACGCCCGGGTACGCCCGGATCTGTGACCGAAGGCCTGGCTGCCCCTGACCCGTTCGAAGCATCCCAACCACCCGCGCTCAGCGGCGTACGCGGGGTGGTGACTCTCGTCGAGGGGACGACATTCTGCATCAGCGAGGCCACCGGCGACATCGTCGGCAACGGCCTGCAAGGGCTCTACTTTCGTGACGCGCGCGTCCTGTCGCGCTGGCAGTTGCGGCTCGACGGGCAGGCTCCGCAGCCGTTGTCGGTGGTCGACAGCGACGCCTTCACCGCCCGCTTCATCGGCCGGCGGCCCGCCGTCCCGGGTAAGCACGACAGCACCATGCTGGTGGATCGGCACCGCTGGCTCGGCCGGGGCATGCGGGAGGTGATCACCCTCAGCAACGTCGCCCGGGAAGCCACCGCCGTCTCGGTGGAACTGCTGGTGGACACGGATTTCGCCGATCTGTTCGCCGTCAAGGAGGGCCGCCCCGGCGCGCCCTCTCCGCGTACCAGTAGATCTGGCATGGAGCTGTTCTTCAGCCGGGAGGACGGGTCGCGCGGTCTGTTGGTCCACGCGGCCGGCGAGCCGACGGTGAGCGCCGCGGGCCTGGTGTGGCAGGTGGTCATCCCCCCGCGCGAGAGCTGGACGGTGGAGCTGATCGCGCAGCCGGTGGTGGCGAACTGCCGGATCGAGCCGCGGTTTCGCGACCTGCCCGCCGAGAAGGGCGAGCCGGGCTGGCGGGATCGGGTCACCGAGCTGCGCGTCGAGCACCCGGGGCTCGCTCGCATCCTCCAGCGCACCGTGCACGACCTGGAGGCGCTGCGCATGATCGACCAGGACGAGCCGCAGCGGATCTACGTCGCCGCCGGCGCACCCTGGTTCATGACGCTCTTCGGCCGCGACAGCCTGCTGACCAGCTGGATGACGCTGCCGCTGGACCCCACCCTGGCGGTCGGCACGCTCCAGACGCTCGCGGCGTTGCAGGGCACCCAGCACGACCTGCGCACCGAGGAGCAACCCGGGCGCATCCTGCACGAGATGCGGCTCGGCCCGCAGAACGTCGAGACGCTCGGCGGCATGAACTACTACGGGACGGTCGACGCGACACCGCTGTTCGTCGCGCTGCTCGGCGAGGTCTGGCGGTGGGGTGCGGCGGAGAGCACCGTCCGCGCGCTGCTCCCGGCGGCCGACGCCGCACTGTCCTGGATGGAGCGGCATGGCGACCGGGACGGCGACGGCTTCCTGGAATACCAGCGCGCCACCGATCGTGGCCTGGACAACCAGGGCTGGAAGGACAGCTGGGACGGCATCAACGACGCCACCGGCCGGCTCGCCGAGCCGCCGATCGCGCTCGCGGAGGCGCAGGGGTACGCGTACGCGGCGTGGCTGGCGCGGGCGGAGCTGGCCGAGGCGGTCGGCGAACGGGCCACCGCGTCGGCCTGCCGGGCCAAGGCGGAGAAGTTGCAGCAACTGTTCGCCGAACGGTTCTGGCTACCGGAGGAGGGTTTCTACGCGATCGCGCTGGACGGGCTCAAGCGCCCGGTCGACTCGATCACCAGCAACCCGGCGCACTGCCTGTGGAGCGGCATCGTCCCCGACGAGCACGCCGAACGCATCGTGGCCGGGCTCGCCGGGCTGGACTCGGGCTTCGGGCTGCGGACGCTGTCGGATCGCATGGGGGCGTACAACCCGATGAGTTATCACAACGGATCGATCTGGCCGCACGACACGGCGATCGCGGTCGCGGGCCTGATGCGGTACGCCCACATCCCGGGTGCCGTCCCGCTCGCCCACCGGCTCGCCGACGGCCTGATCCGGGCGGGGCAGGCGTTCGGCGGCCGGTTGCCGGAGCTGTTCTGCGGGTTCTCCGCCGACGCGTTCAGCCCGCCGATCCCGTACCCGACCTCGTGCTCGCCGCAGGCCTGGGCGAGCGCCGCTCCCCTGCTGCTGGTGCGCTCGTTCCTCGGCCTGGAGCCGGACGTGCCGAACCGGCGCCTGCGGCTGGCCCCGGCGTTGCCGCCGTCGTGGGGCCGGATCAGCCTGCGCAGGTTGCGGCTCGGTGATTACGACCTGCGAGTCGGCGCTTCGACCAGCGGCGCGCACATCACCGGGCTACCTCCCGAGTGGACGGTCGCCCTGCCGTGACGATCTCTCGCATCGAGCTGTCGGGGCGAGCGGGTCAGCTGCTCTGCGCGGAGAGCATCGTCGCGACCCCGGTGACCTCCAGTACTCGGGCCACCCAGTGCCGGGCGCCGCGGACGGACAGCTGCAAGCTCGCCTGCCGGGCCGACCGGTACGCCTCGACGAGCGCGCGTACGCCGGTGGAGTCGATGAACGTGACGCCCGCGAGGTCGATGACGACGTCACGCCGGTCGGCGATCGCGGACTGCAGTTCTTCGGTCAGTTGGGCGACGGTGGTCAGGTCGACGTCTCCCCGGACGAGCACTGCGGTGGCGTCCGGTTCAGACTTTCGTTCTACCGCGAAATCCTGGTCATCCATACGCATCGCCGCAATCGGCGCACATCCGTTTCTTCTAGAGGCGCATAGTCTCGACCGAACTTACCCTCTTGCGCCGAGAAGCGGGAGCCGGAACCGCCGGAACCGCACGAACCGCAGTCCCGTACGCGCAGATCTCGTTCCAGACCTCGGTCACCAGACGGTGGTCCATCCGCATGGCGATGACGGCGTTCGCCCCGATCTTCCGCGCGTTGTACGCCATCATCTCGATCGCCTCCTCCCGGCAGCGCCGCATGAGGTCCATGCGTTCGGTGTTGGACACACCCTGCCCGTCCGCGAGTGATCGCATGCCTTCCAGGTATGGGCTGATCGAGTGCGGGGAGACCCCGACGACGGCGCCCATGATCGTCTCGACCTCGTATCCGGCGATCCACTCGGTCGTCACGACGACGATCCCCGATCGCATGCCAGCCACTTCCATCGCCAAACCTGCCCATCCCCGTGAGTTGTCAGAGCGCTGGACCAGGGATCTGATCCAGCGCCGGCGTCTATGACGGTTACCGAACTCGTTGCAGAAAAGCACCGCTCTAGGGAAAAACGGCCAATACCCACCGGCGGCTGACGCAAACCGCCCGAGCGGGTGACCCCAGGGTGACGCGGCACCACCCCAATCGGGTGACCGCGGTCCGGCGTGTCCCGACTGACACGCCGTGACAGACGTGGGTCCAATTCGCAAACGGGGCAATTTGCATACCGGCGTTTTACCTGGGTATGGACGCGTTCGTGGAATCGCTCAGCATAGTGATGGTCGCGCCGCCTTACTTCGATCTACCGCCCGCCGGATACGGCGGGATCGAGGCGGTCGTGGCCGATCTGACGGACGGCCTGATGGCCGCCGGACACAAGGTGACACTGGTCGGCGCGGGGCGGAACGGCACACTCGGGGAACTGGTCCCCGTCTGGCCGAGCACGCTCGGCGACCGGCTCGGGGACTCGGCCGTCGAGGTGGAGATCGCTCTGATGACCCGCCGGGCCGTCCAGAAACTGATCGCCCGACGGGCGGTCGACGTGGTGCACGACCACACCTTCTCGGGCCCGCTCAACGGGGCGATCTACGCCGATCTCGGCGTACCGGCGCTGACCACGGTGCACGGTCCGGCGCACGAGCAGAACCGCCGGTTCTACCGGGCCCTGGGCACCGACGTGGGGCTGATCTCCATCAGCGGTCAGCAACGGCGGCTCGCGCCCGAGCTGAACTGGGTCGGCACCGTCTACAACGGACTACGTCCGAACGACTGGCCGTACGCCGAGCGCAAACAGGACTACGCGCTCTTCCTCGGCCGCTATCACCCGACCAAGGGCGCGCACCTCGCGATCGAGGCCGCGCACCGGGCCGGCCTGCCGCTCATCATGGCGGGCAAGAAGATGGAGGCCGTCGAGAAGGAGTACTTCGAGGAGGTCATCGAGCCGATGCTCGGCCCGGACGACGTCGCCATGGGCGTCGCCGACGCCGCTCAGAAGCGGGAGCTGATGGTCAACGCCCGTTGCCTGCTGTTCCCCATCACCTGGCAAGAGCCGTTCGGCATGGTGATGATCGAGTCCATGGTCTGCGGCACACCGGTCGTCGCCCTGCGCTCCGGGTCGGTTCCCGAAGTGGTGGAGCACGGTGTCACCGGAATCATCTGCGAGGAGCCCGACGAGCTGCCGCAGGCGTTGCACGATGTGACCCGGATCGATCCGGCGGCCTGCCGTCGCCGGGTGTCCGAGATGTTCAGCGCCAAGGCGATGGCCCGCGGGTACGCGCAGGTGTACCAGCAGGCGGTGGAGTCGGCCGGTCGGCTCGCCCTCGTCTGATCTGGCGATCGATGCACGCGGCCCGCGGAGGTGCACACCGCGGGCCGCGTTCTGTCGTGCGTTCCTATGTCGTGCGTTCCTAGCAGGTCTGGTCGATCGCGAACACGCTGTACGCCTGCCGGATCACCGGATGCGCGACGTTCCGCACGCGTACGCCGCCCGGGGTGACGCCCCGTTCGACGCCTGCGTGGGCGTGGCCGTGGATCGCCAGCTGGGTCGGCACTGCGTCGATCGCCTCGGCCAGCAGGTAGGAGCCGAGGAACGGGTAGATCTCCAGCGGCTCGCCCTGCAAGGTGTCCGGCACCGGCGAATAATGCGTGAGAGCGACGCGTACGTCGCATTCGAGCGACTCCAGGGCCTTGGTGAGCAGGCTCGCGCTGAACTCCGTATGCCGCACGAAGTCCTTCATCTCCGGTTCCCCGAAGGCCGTCGCGCACCGGCCGGCGAAGCCGCCGCCGAAACCCTTGGCCCCGGCGACTCCCAGCTGACCGTTCTGAGTGTCGACGACGGTCCCCTCCCCCTCCAGGACCGTCAGCCCGGCGGCCTGCAGAATGCCGGTCACCTCGATGACCCGGTCACCGTGGTAGTCGTGGTTGCCCAGGACCGCCACCACCGGCACGTCCAGCCCGCCGAACTCCTCCGCCACGCACTCGGCCTCCTCGGGCGTACCGTGGCGGGTCAGGTCGCCCGCGAGCAGCAGGATGTCGGCATGATCCGCGACGTCGTCCAGGGCCGGCCGGAACCGCCCCACCACGTCCCGGTCGAGGTGCACGTCTCCGACTGCTCCGACTCGTACGCGTCCCATCAGTGCCGATCCTCACTGGCCGCGCCCGCCCCGGCGGGCGGCCGGCCGGTCAGTTCCTCAGGTTCCTGCGGCTTGTGTACGCGCGGAACGGACAACTCGTTGCGGATGGTCAACTCCGGGAAGGCCTCGGCGATCCGCAGCTCGACCTCGCGGCAGCGGAGCTCGCTTTCGACCTCGCCCCGCAGCACGAGCAGATCGTCATGCCGGACGGCGTCGATGCCCAGCTCGCCGCCGTCCTCGGCCAGCAGGCGCTGCACCTGGGCCAGTAGATATTCGTCCTTCATCTCAGGCATCTCCCGTCTCCAGCTGCGGCGGCGCGATCTCCAGCAGCTCCGCCAGGCGGATGAAGGCCGCCGCGTACGGAGACTCTTTGGTCTCACGGCGTACGCGACTCCAGTCGATCCGCTCGCGCAGCGACCGGGCCAGCGGCAGCCCCTTGGAGTAGTCGCAGTGGTGCTCGTTGAAGGTCAGCAGCTTGTGCACCATCAGCGTGGTCGGCGACAACACCGGCATGCTGAGCGCGGCGACCTTCATGACAGCGGCGTCGGCGAGGGTGTCGTCGTCGACCTCTCGATCCACCGGGCGATGGATGAGGTCCACCAAGGTGCCCTCGTGGTACGCCTTCACCAGCCAGTCTTCGGGGGGACGGTGCGTCTTCAGGCCGGCGGCGGCCATCGCCTCCAGGGACCGGTCGACGTCCTCGGCCTTGATCAGGAAGTCGACGTCATGGTCGCTGGACGCACCGCCGTGCGCGTAGACGGCGTACCCCCCGGCCAGCGCGAACGGGATCTGCGCGCTCTTGAGGACGCTCGCCGCCACCTTCAGCGCCTCGATCAGCACCTCGTCATCGGCTCTGGTCACATCAGCCCGCATACCCTGAACCCCGATCAGGTACACGCGTCAGATCCGGACAAACTCCCTGTAATGATCTTTATCAAAGAGTAGCGTGACGCGCGTGACTCCCGTGAACACGCCGGGCACCTCCATACAGCCGGCAATCATCGACACATATCCGGGACCCGTTCGCCTACCGGCCAAGGGTTCCGCGTTCGGCCGCATCCTGCGGACCACCGACGCCAAGCAGATCGGGATCATGTATCTCGTCACGTCGTTCGGCTTCTTCCTGGCCGGCGGACTGATGGCACTGATCATGCGAACCGAGCTGGCCCGGCCAGGCCTGCAATTCCTGTCCGCCGAGCAGTACAACCAGCTGTTCACCGAGCATGGCACCATCATGCTGCTGCTGTTCGCGACGCCCATCCTGTTCGCCTTCGCGAACTACGTCGTGCCGTTGCAGATCGGCGCGCCGGACGTCGCCTTCCCACGGCTCAACGCGCTCGCGTACTGGTTGTATCTGTTCGGCGGGACGATGGTGGTCTCCGGGTTCGCCATGCCCGGCGGTGCGGCCGACTTCGGCTGGTTCGCGTACCAGCCGCTCGCCGGCGAGGTCAACAGCCCCGGGCCCGGCGCCAACGCGTGGTTCGTCGGCCTGGTGATCTCCGGCCTCGGCACGATCCTCGGCGCGGTCAACATGATGACCACGATCCTGACCTTGCGCGCGCCCGGCATGACGATGTTCCGGATGCCGATCTTCACCTGGAACATCCTGGTGACGTCGCTGATGGTGCTGCTCGTCTTCCCGATCCTGGCGGCGGCGCTGCTGGCGGTGATGGCCGACCGGGTGCTCGGCGCGCACGTCTACGACCCGTCGACCAACGGCGCGCTCCTGTGGCAGCACCTGTTCTGGTTCTTCGGCCACCCCGAGGTCTACATCGTCGCGCTGCCGTTCTTCGGCATCATCACCGAGGTCATCCCGGTCTTCAGCCGCAAGCCGCTGTTCGGCTACAAGGGAATGGTGCTGGCGACGCTGTCCATCGCCGCGCTGTCGATGAGCGTGTGGGCCCACCACATGTTCGTCACCGGCCAGGTTCTGCTGCCGTTCTTCTCGGTCCTCAGCTTCATGATCGCGGTGCCGACCGGCATGAAGTTCTTCAACTGGATCGGGTCGATGTGGCGCGGCAAGGTCACCTTCGAGACGCCGATGCTGTTCTCGATCGGCTTCCTGGTGACCTTCCTGCTCGGCGGCCTGTCGGGGGTGCTGCTGGCCAGCCCGCCGCTGGACTTCCAGGTGTCCGACTCGTACTTCGTCGTCGCGCACTTCCACTACGTGCTGTTCGGCACGATCGTCTTCGCCGTCTTCGCCGGCGTCTACTTCTGGTTCCCCAAGATGTTCGGCCGGATGCTCGACGAGCGGCTCGGCAAGTTCCACTTCTGGCTCACCTTCATCGGCTTCCACACCACCTTCCTCGTGCAGCACTGGCTCGGCAACGAGGGCATGCCCCGCCGGTACGCCGACTACCTGCCCAGCGACGGGTTCACCACGCTGAACACGATCTCGACGATCGGCTCCTTCATCCTGGGCTTCTCGATGCTGCCGTTCCTGTGGAACGTCTGGAAGTCGTACCGGTTCGGGCCGGTCGTGACCGCCGAGGATCCGTGGGGCCACGGCAACTCGCTGGAGTGGGCGACGCCCACCCCGCCGCCCCTGCGCAACTTCGACCGCATCCCGCGTATCCGGTCGGAGCGGCCGGCGTTCGATCTGCACCACCCAGAGCTGGCGCTCGACCGGGCCCTGACGCCCGTCTCCGCTCCCCCGGCCGCGGCGGCGATCCCCCCAGATCAGGGATCCGGGTCGAATCTTGCGTCATGATTCGACCCGGATCCGTGATCCAGCGCTGAGCGGGCGCGGGAAGAGGGGCGCGAAGAGCGGCGGGGGTACGGAAGGGGCCGGGCTCCGAAGAGCACCGGCCCCTGATCGACCTCCCCAGGTCGAGTCTTCGGCCCTAGCGGGTCAGGCGACGGCCGCCTCGGTCGGCGTGGCCGCGCCCTGGGGCTCGTCCTCGTCGACGAAGTAGTCCGGCCGGGCCGTGCCGTCCGTGCCATCGGCGACCTTGGCCGCCCGCAGGACCAGCGTGCCGAGCGCCGCGACGACGAGGTTCGCCACCACCGCGACGAGCCCCGCGTAGATCGTCATCTTCGTGTCGAAGCCGAGCTTCGACAACGGGAAGTTCGATCCGGCGAAGTGGTCGCGGGTCGCGTTGCTGACGTTGTACAACATCCACATGCCGAACGCCATTCCGGCAACCCATCCCGCGATCAAAGCTCCCTTGTGGAACCAGCGGGTGAACAGTCCGATCGCGACGGACGGCAGCGTCTGCAGGATGATCACGCCGCCGATGAGCTGAAGGTCGATGGAGAACTGCGGGTCCAGCAGGATGATGCAGAGCAGGGCGCCCACCTTGACCACCAGTGAGGTGATCTTGCTGACCTTCGCCTCCTGGGCCGGCGTGGCCTCCTTGTTCAGGTACTCCCGGTAGATGTTGCGGGTGAACAGGTTCGCCGCGGCGATCGACATGATGGCCGCCGGGACCAGCGCGCCGATGCCGATCGCGGCGAACGCGACGCCCGCGAACCACGCCGGGAACTGGCCCTGGAACAGCAGCGGCACCACGGTGTTCGTATCGGGCGCCTTCGTGCCGGGCAGCGGCGTCACCTTGGCGGCGATGGCCGCGAACCCGAGCAGCGCCAGCAGCCCGAGCAACAGCGAGTACGCCGGCAGCGCCGACATGTTCCGCTTGATCACGTTGCGGTTCTTCGAGGCCAGCACCCCGGTCACGGAGTGCGGGTAGAGGAACAGCGCCAGTGCCGAGCCCAGCGCGAGGCTGATGTACTGCAACTGGTTGTTGGCATTCAGCAGGACGCCGTCGGCTGGGTTGGCCGAAGCCTGGAACTTCGCGTCGGCCGCCGAGAAGATGCCGTCCCAGCCACCCAGCTTGGTCGGCAGGATGATGATCGCCGCGAGGATCACGACGTAGATCAGCGAGTCCTTGACGAAGGCGATCAGCGCCGGCGCCCGCAGGCCCGACTGATAGGTGTACGCCGCCAGGATGGCGAACGCGATGATGATCGGCAGGTGGCGGGCGACCGTGGAGTCGCCGGTGAGGCCGATCGTCTTGAGCACCGCCTCGATGCCGACGAGCTGGAGCGCGATGTACGGCATGGTGGCGACGATGCCGGTGATCGCCACGAGCAGCGCCAGCGTCGGCGAGCCGAACCGGACCCGGACGAAGTCGGCCGGGGTGACCAGGCGGTGCTTGTGCGACACCGACCAGAGCCGGATCAGGATCAGGAAGAAGATCGGGTACAGGATGATGGTGTACGGGACGGCGTAGAAGCCGAGCGCGCCCGCCCCGAAGACGAGCGCCGGGACGGCGACGAAGGTGTACGCCGTGTACAGGTCACCGCCGATGAGGAACCAGGTGATCCAGGAGCCGAAGTTCCGGCCGCCGAGACCCCATTCGTCGAGGTGCTCCATGGTGGCCGGGCGGCGCCAGCGGGCGGCGACGAAGCCCATCGCGGACACGGCGACGAACAGGACGGCGAAGACGACCAGCTCCACCACGTGGACGTTCTTCCACATCAGCGGTCACCTCCTGAGGCGGCGCCACGCCGCTTGGTCATCTGGTAGACGACGGTCGTGGTGGTCACGCCGAGCACGATGAAGGCGAGTTGGAGCCAGTAGAACAGCGGGAAGCCGAAGAGCTTCGGCTCGATCGCGTTGAACAGTGCGGGGATGAGCGGGACCACGATCGGGATGATCAGCAGCCAGTTCCACGGGCTGCGATCGCCGGCCGGATCGGGAGCGGGCGGGGCGGGTTCTCCCATTGAGCGCCTCCTTTGACAATCGCGGGTCGCGCGAAGGAGACCAGATCTTGGGAGGCCGCGACAGTCGCGAGTGCATCGCTGAGCGCCGAACGGTCACACCGCTGCGCCGAGCGGTCTCACCTGTGCGCGTACGCCACGTAACCGTGTGTGGTCAGCGTCCAGTCCTTGGGGACGAGCTTCCGGCAGACCTTCAGGTCACCGGTGCAGACGATGGCGTCGACCTCGTCGGCACGAGCCGGCGGTCGCTTCGGGATCACCGATTGCATCGCGACGAACTCACGGCCGGGCAGCAGGACCCACCAGGGGTATTCCCAGTTGTCGTTCTGCTGGACGAGCCCGATGCGCTGGGCGCCGGAAGCCTCGATCTGGTCGCGAGCCCACAGGAAGTCACCTGTCCACTGCGGACGGCGCAGGAATCGGGTATCGACCGAGCTGGTCGTGAAGAGCGAACCCTCGCCCACCAGGCGGCGTGGGAAGCCGTACCCCACGGCCAGGGTGGCCGACAACGCGGCCGCCACGATGGTCACCACGATCAACCGGAACGGCCAGCGTCGCGCCATCGCCTTGTCGAGCCACAGGCCCGCGAGCGGTGCGGCCAGGACCAGCACGAACACGATCAGGCGATTGCCCCACGGCTGCCACTTGACGGTCGCGACATAGAGCAGCCCGGCCATCGCGACCATCAGAATGTACGCACGGAGCAGCCCGGCGGATTCGGTGAAACGGCGCGGGCGGATCGCGCAGAAGAGCACCCCGAGCAGAACCAGTACGCCCTGGATGGGTAGCGAGACCCGGTCCTCGTCGGGATACCAGGCGACGACCGGGAAGTACGTGACGCCGAAGGTGATGTCGCGGTCCTGCGGGTCCACGCCGACCGCCCGCGAGATCCCCTCGACCCCGGCCGCGACCGCGTGGCTCAGCGGCGCGAGCGGGGTGTCGAGCGCGGTCTGGCCGATGCGCAGCCCGTTGACCAGGATCGCCGCCGGGTCGTGCCGCTGCATCGGGACCGAGTCGGTCAGCCGCGACGAGCCGAGCGGGCTGCCGAACTCCTGATAGTTCCGGTGGTAGAAGGGCGCACAGAGGACGGCCGCGACCGCGAGGACCGCGACCGACGTTCCGGCGACGCGGCCGATTCCGCGTACGCGGCCGAGGCGGAGCTGCGCGAGTCCCCAGAGGACCAGCATCGGCGCGGTGCCCAGGAGCCCGGTCGCCTTCGTGACGGCGGCCAGCCCGAAGCCCAGCCCGATCCACAGCGCCGTACGCAGCGTGGCCTTCCGGTTCGCGTCGTCGAGCACGAGCGTGGCGACCGAGGCGACCCAGCCCGCGACGATCAGGTCGACCTGCGTACTGCTGGCCTGGAGGGTCACCATCGGCGTAGTCGCGACCACGAAAGCGGTCAGCAGCTGGGCACGCCGGCTCCCGCGGAACTGGGCGACGATCCGCGAGGCGGCGAAGACGCACAACACGCCGGCGGCCCACTGCACGAGGTTGTAGAGGGCGTCCCCGCCGGTCAGCAGACGCAGGTGGGCCAGCAGGTATTCGCCGCCGGGAGCGAGGCTGATCTGCCGCTGGATCGCCGTCGGGTACGCCTGCAGGTTGCCGTCGGCGACCCAATGCTCGATCCGGGACAGGTGATAGGTCTGGGAGTCGAAGTTGTTCGGCTCGGCCAGGATCGCCATGACCAACTCGATCAGCAGCAGCGCCCCGATCACCGCGACGAGCAGACGCTCCACTTTCGAGGCGGCCGCCCACCAGGCGCGGGCCGACGCCCATCGCCGGGCCGGACGCGGCAGGGGGCGGCCCCGGCGGGCCCACCAGCCCAGGAAACCGGCGAGGAAGAGCACCCACACGAGGGCGGCCGACCAGCGGTTCAGCGCGTCGAAGGCGCTCAGCGCCTCCAGCGTGACCACGGCGTACGCCCCGATCAGCAGCGCGGCGTGGACGGCCCGAAGGCGAAGCGGCGCAGTGGTCTCCCCGGTCACGCAGGGAAGTGAATCACGCCTACCTGGACGGCAGGTGACCGGTCTCGTTCACCGAACGCACCGCGACGCCACCATCGGGATAGAGGTCCACGACGCTGATCCCGGCCGGGTCCAGATAGAGCCGATAGAGGAAGGCGTCCCCGGCGGCGAGGGCGTCCCGGAGGATCAGCTTGATGGGTGACACGTGCGAGACGACGGCCACCGTATGCCCGGCGTGCTGCTGGCGGATCTGGGCGATCGCCCGGCGCACCCGCTGCGCGACCCGTTGGAAGGACTCCCCGCCGGGCGGTGCGACCGCGGTGGACTTCAGCCACGCCTGCATCGCCGCCGGATCCCGTTCCCGGGCCTCGGCGAACGTCAGCGCCTCCCACTGTCCGAAGTCGACCTCGATCAGGTCCGGCACGACCTCGACCGCCAACTCCGCGTCAGCCATCTCCGCGATGTATCCGGCGGTCTGCGTACACCTCTGGAGGGGAGAGGAGACCACGGCCGAGAGCGGGCCGAGGGACTTGAGTCGCTCGGCGGCCGCCCGGGCCTGGGCCTCGCCCACCGGCGCGAGCGGGACGTCACCGCGGCCGCTGTAGCGCTTCTCGGCGGTGAGCGGAGTCTCGCCGTGCCGGACGAGGATGAGCCGGGTGGGCGGGTCCTCGCGGGGCTCCCAGCTCTGCTCGGTGGCCGCCTCGGTCAGCTCGGCCTGGGTCGCCGCGTCCATCGCCTCGTTGGCGAGCCGGTCGGCGTGCTGGTTGCGTTCGCGCGGAATCCACTGGTAGCGCACGGAGGCGAAGCCGCGGACGAGATCGGCTGCCTTGGCCGCGAGCGGGCGCAGCCCCGGGTGCTTGATCTGCCAGCGGCCGGCCATCTGCTCGATGACGAGCTTGCTGTCCATCCGGACGTCGACCTCGGTCGCGCCCACCTCGGCCGCGGCCGTCAACCCGGCGATGAGGCCGGCGTACTCGGCCGCGTTGTTGGTCGCGATCCCCAGCGACTCGGACCGTTCCGCGAGCACCGCTCCGGTCCCGGCGTCCCGGACGACCGCGCCGAAGCCCGCCGGGCCGGGATTGCCCCGCGACCCGCCGTCGGCCTCGACGACGACCTTCACAGCCCGCTCTCGCTGGTCCGCACCATGATCCGGCGGCACTCCTCGCACCGGACCACTTCATCCGCCGGGGCCGACTTGACCCGTACGCGGTCCGCCCCGGCCAGCTCGATCCGGCAACCGCCGCAGCGACCGTGCTGGACGAGCGCCGCGCCGAGCCCGCCGGACACCTCGCGGATCTTGTCGTACAGCGTGACCAGCTCAGCCGGGAGGTCGGCGGCGAGCGGCTTGCGGGCGCCCGCCTTCCACTCCGCCTCCTTGGTGATCTCGGCCAGCGCCTCGTCCCGCTTCGTCTCGGTCGCCTCCCGGTCCACCCGCGCCTGGGCGAGCCGCTGCTCGATCCCGTCCAGCGTGCCCTGCGCCTGATCCCGGCGCTCCATCAGCTCGATCTCGACATCCTCGAGATCCGACTGGCGACGCTTCAACGCGGTGATCTCGTGCTCGATCGCGGTCAGCTCCCGCGCCGGCAGCCGGCCGTCGTCGAGGCGCTGCTGATCCTTGGTCAGCCGCTGGCGTACGGTGTCGACCTCGCGCTCCTGCTTGGCGATGTCCCGATCAAGGTCGTCGACATCCACCTGGGCGCGGACGCGCTCGTCGGACTGGGACGAGATCTCCCGGGCCAGCCGATCCAGCTCGGCCAGCTCCGGCAGGGTCTTGCGCCGGTGCGCGAGCTGGGCCAGCGTCGTGTCGATCGCCTGCAGGTCGAGCAGGCGCCGCTGGTCTTCCGGATCGGCCTTCATACGTTCCCTCTCCCCTACCTGCTCATACTCCGGGCTCTACCCCGTTGATCATGGAGTTAACTGTGGTCTCGACGGCGTGTCGACGCAGCAATCACCATGATCAACCCGCTCCCTGATCAAATTCTCCGCCGGGGGCGTACAGGTTCCACGGGTCGGTCCGGATCTGGGAGACGATCGTCTCAATACCGAAGCGATTCCGCAGCAACTCCGCCACTCGCGGCAGCCACGGCCATTCGGTCGCCCAGTGGGCCGCCTCGATGATCGCCGGGCCGCCTGCGGCGATGTGTTCGCTCGCGTAGTGATGCTTCACGTCGGAGGTGACGACAGCGTCCGCACCCGTGACGGCCACGTCGGCGAGGTGCTCCGCGCCTGATCCCGAGCTGACGGCGAGGCGGCTGATCATCCGATCGGGGTCGCCGGCGGCGCGTACGCCCCAAACTGTCACCGGCAGCACCTCGGCCGCCTTCTTCGTCAGCTCCCGCAGCGGGAGCGGCGTCGGCAGGGTGCCCACGCGGCCGATGCCCTCGGGCGTCATCAGCTCCCGGTCGGTCAGCCCGAACAGGTCGGCCAGTGCCTCGTTCACCCCGTCGGGAGCGACGTCGGCGTTGGTGTGCGCGACGTGCAACGCGACGCCGCCGCGGATCAAGTCGTGCACGATGCGACCGGCGTACGTGGTCGGCGCGACCGAGGAGACGCCCCGGAACAGCAGCGGATGATGCGACACGATCAGCTGTGCGCCCAGGTCGAGCGCCTGCTGGGCGGTCTCCGGCACGACGTCGACGACGCAGAGCACCCGCTCGACGCGGGCCGTCGGCTCACCGAGCACCAGACCGACCCGGTCCCAGCTCGCGGCGGTCGCCGGCGGGTACCACTCGTCCAGCGTGGCGATCACCTCGCCGACCGTCGGCTTCTCGGCCGTCGGCTTCTCGGCCGTCGCCTTGCCGGCCCTCACCGCTCCGGCCGTCGCCGCTCCGGCCGTCGCCTTGCCGGCCGTCGCCTTGCCGGGCGGATCAGGGTTCTGGGTCGAATCTTGGCCCAAGATTCGACCCGGAACCGCGATCTCGCGGTCGGCGGCGTCGCTCAGCGACCCGTTGTCGGGGCTCATTCGGGAGACGCTACCCGAGCAGGCCGGTGACGTCGGCCAGGCGGTGGGCGAAACCCCACTCGTTGTCGTACCAGGCCACGACCTTCACCGTGTCGCCGACGACGGTGGTGAACTGCCCGTCGACGATGCTCGACTCGGCCGCCCCGACGATGTCGGAGGAGACCACCGGCTCCTCGGTGTAGCCGAGCACGCCCTTGAAGTGCCCGGCCGCAGCCGCGGCGAGCGCGGCGTTGACGGCTTCCGCCGCGGGCGCGTGCGGCATGCGTACGACGAGGTCGGCGAGGCAGCCGATGATCGCGGGCACCCGCACGTGCAGCCCGTCGAGGCGGCCGGCGATCTCCGGGACGGCCACGCCCATCGCGTGCAGGCTGCCCGGCTTGAGCGGCACCGGGATCAGGTTGGCCGCCGCCGCCCGCCCCATCCGCGGGTTCCAGTGCGGCGAGTCCAGCAGCGCGCTCTTCGTCGCGTCGTACGCGTGGACGGTGGTGAGCGTGCCTTCCTTCAACTCGCCGAGACTGCGCAGGACGGCGAGGATCGGGACGACGGCGCTGCTGGTGCAGCAGGCGGGCGACACGATCCGGTGGCGATCGCGGTCGAGCGCCTCCTCGTTCACTCCCATCAGGACGGTCGCGTCTGCGTCCACTGTGGCCGTCGAGATCAGCACCCGCTTCGCGCCCGCGCGCAGATGGGCGGCCGCGAGGTCGGCCGAGAAGAACTGGCCGGTCGCCTCCAGGACGACGTCGACGCCGAGATCACCCCACGGCACCCGGCCGGGCTCCGCCTCCTGGTACGCCGCGACGGGCATGCCGTCGACCGTGATCGCGTCGGGCGTACTCGTGATGTCGGCCGGGAGCCGGCCGCGCACCGAGTCGTATTTCATGAGGTAGGCCAGGTTGGCGGCGGGGGCGATGTCGTTGATCGCGACCACGTCCAGCTCGGGCCGGGACAGGCTCACCCGCCAGAAGGTTCGCCCGATGCGGCCCATGCCGTTGATCCCGACCCTGACCGCCACCCGATCGTCCCCCTTGGAGTCGCCGACGGAGCGTTAACGCTCAGCGACCCCACAGTATCCGAGAGAGTTCGAGGCAGACTAGGCCACATCGAGGCGTTTGCGGATCTCGCTCAGCGCGAGGTCCCACGGCATCGCCTCGAAATGCGCCTCGCCCTCGCCGGGCCGGAACGTCGGCAGGATGTCCTGCCCCCAGAGGACGGTCACTCCCCAGCCCCGTAGCCGTTCGAGTGACTCGACGAACGCCGGGTGGCCGGCCATCCCGGAGTTCGTGAAGGGGACGGCGACGATCGGCAGGCCACGGCCGAGTCCCTCGCAGAGCAGACCGAGCGCGAGCGTGTCGGCGATGCCGGCGGCCCACTTGGCGATCGTGTTGGCGGTCGCGGGCGCGACGATCATCGCGTCGGCGGCCGGGAGCAGATCCGGTTCGCCGGGGTTCTTGAAGGTGCTGCGGACGGCGTACCCGGTCTGCTCGGCGAGCGCCGGGACGTCGATGAACTTGCGGCCGTCGGGGGTCGCGACGACGCAGACCTGCCAGCCGATCTCCTGCGCGCTCGTGACGAGGCGCGCCACCTCCCGCGCGGCGGGCGAGCCGCACGTCACTACATATAGGACGGTCAAACGCCGACTCCCATGTGCTCGGCCAGTTCCGCGATGGGCGCCGACGGGGTGCCCTTGGTTCGCCGGAGGACGTCCGAGAGTACCTCGTGCGCGATGGGGCGGCAGCGGATCTCGGCTGCCGCGAGCCGATCGCCTTCCAGCAGCATCTCCCCCGCCCGGTCGACGTCGCCGACCTGGGCGAACCCGCGGGCCATGTCGAGGAAGTGATGCGCCCGGCGTTCCGGCATCAGCGTCGTGAACGACGACGCCGGGATGCTCTGCTCGTGCACGTTGACCGCGAGGCCGCCCTCGCCGATCTCGACGCTGGCCGCGGCCCGGTGCAGCAGCACGTTCGTCGGCCCGAAGCAGCTCCAGTAATGGTTCTGGTCCTCGCCGACCGCTGCGCCCGCGTCGGCCGCGCCGTCGAGCAGGTCGCGCATCGTCGCGCTGTCGCCGATCCGGGCCGCTGCCATGGCGCCCTGGAGGAGCAGCATGCCGTAGACGGAAAGCTGTTCGGGTGACGAGTCGCCGGTCCCGGGGGCGAGCCGGTTCGCCACGTTGACGTTGATCTCCAACGCCGGGCGCGCCCGGCCGAGGGCGAGCAGCGCCGAGCCCACGCGATAGGTCGCGGTGCCGGCCAGCAACGGATCTCCGGCACGCTGCGCCACCGCGATCGACCGGTCGGCGGCCAGCCAGGCCAGCTCCAGTTCGCCGAGCTTGCGCAGCACCGACGAGGAGATCTGGTAGACCTGCCCGAGCAGTTTCGCGACGTCGGTCGCTTGATCGGTCGCCGCGTACGCCGTGTCGGCGGCCTGGGCGTCCCGCAGCAACTTCGGCAGACTCCGTGCCAGTACGCCGTATCGCGCGTGCTGGAAGGTCAGCCAGGCGTGGTTGACCGCCTTGTGCATCTCCGGGACGGGTGGCGGTTCGCCGGCCGGGCTGAAGAACGCGCTGAACGCGTCGTAACGCTCCAACGCGGCACGGATCTCGGCGACCTCGACGGCGTCGACGCAGTTGACCGACTCCGGTTTGCGCTCAGGTTCCTTGCCCAGCAACAGTTGCACGTCGACTTGAAGCACATCGGCGATCTCGTAGACCACGGAGAACTTGTCCAGCCGGCGTACGCCGCGCTCGACTTTGTCGACCCAGCTCTTGGACTTGCCTAGGCGGTCGGCGAAGACCTGCTGGGACATCTTCCGGCGGTTGCGCCAGTAGGCGACCCGTCTTCCTATCGGCAGCTCGTCCACGTGCTCGACCTCCCCGGGGCTAGTCGCACACCATGTGCGCTGAGGTTACCGCTCTCGCTCGTAATTTTCGATGCAAGTTGCACAAGCTGTTGCCTGGTCCAACGAGATGTACGCCGTACCGGTGACGCCGTACCGCACAGTGATGTTCGGCAATGCGGCAACTTCGGAAACACCAGGTGGAAGCGCAGCAGGTCAACGGATTGGGGGTACGACGAGATGCACTGGGCCATCGACAGATGGGTGTCCCACTTCCGACTTCGGCGAGCCGCGATGCGCTTCGCTGAGGAGGACTGGACCGTCACTCCGGGGGCTTGGCTCGAACCCGCGGGCGACGAGGCGCCGTCTCGATTCGAATGTGGACGGCCGGGGTGCGTCACCAGTTCGTGCCACCCGGCGCTGGCCCATTGGGACTCCGACGCCACCACCGATCCGGCGCAGGTCGAGGAATGGTGGCAGGACGCGCCGTACTCGCTGCTCCTGGCCACCGGCCATGGGATCGAGGTCATCGAGGTTCCGGCGCTGCTGGGCGCGCGGGCGGTCTGCGGTCCGGTCACCGGGCCCGGCCGGCCGTCGGTCACCGGCGCACTGCGGGGACCCGTCGCGGTCACTCCGCAGGACCGGTGGATGTTCTTCGTGCGTACCGAGGGGGAGGCGGCACGGCTGTGCCCGGAGCTGTCGAGCCGCGAGGACGTCCTGTGCCACGCCACGGACTCCTGGGTCCCCCTGCCGCCGACCCGGTTGCGCAGCGGTCCCGTCCGCTGGGAGGTGTCGCCGGACGACGTCGGCTGGCGCCTGCCGACCAGCGACCAGGCGCAGCAGGCGCTGCTCGCGGCGATGGTGGCGCTGGACGCGTCGCTGCTGGACTCCCGGCACAGCCGGACGATCACGCCCGCGCCGCCCGCCCCCGCCGCGACGGTGTATCCCATGACGTTGCGGAGATCCGCACGGTCTACAACGGACGCATCCATGGAAGTTCTACGTCGTGCCGCCTGAACGTCCGCGATACCCTGCACAATGTCCGATTGCTGGGGGTGTGCCAGTGTCCGGCCACGTCTGCTGTCGTTGGTCGGGGTATCGAAGGAGTTTGACATGGCACACCACAGCACTCCAGCAAACCTAGGACGCCACGGCGCCGACGTCGACACCCTTACCGGGGTCACCCGTTCGATGAGCTGGGCCGGAACCCGTCCGGCCGGGTCACGCCCGGTCGGCTCCCGCCCGGCGGGCGCGCGGCCGACCTCGTCGCGGCCACCGCGTCGCTGACGGCCGACTCCCTGTCACCCACCGAGCGCACCTACCGAGCGCACCCACCGAGCGCACCTAGCGAGCGCACCAACCGCGCGCACCTACCGCGCACCGCGCGTCCTGGGCGCCTGGCGAAAACAGATCAGGGATACGCGTGCTTTCGGCGTATCCCTGAAATGCGGGTGAGACTCAGAGGAGGCGAGACGTCCAGCCATAGGGGTCCGCAGCCCGGCCCCACTGGATGTCCAGGATGCGCTTGCGCAGCGAGTCGGTGACCGGGCCGGTGCCGCCGTCGGCGATGGTGAAGTCCCCCGCCTCGGACCGGATGGTCCCGATCGGCGTGACCACCGCGGCCGTGCCGCAGGCGAACGACTCGACCACCCGGCCGCTGAGCGCGCCCTCGCGCCACTCGTCCATGCTGATCGGCCGCTCCTCGATGGCGCGGCCGTCGGCCCGCGCCAGCGTCATGAGCGAGTCACGCGTGATGCCCGGCAGGATGGTGCCGGTCAGCGGCGGCGTCACGAGCGTGCCGTCGTCGAGGACCAGGAAGACGTTCATGCCGCCCAGCTCGTCGACATACTTGCGCTCCACCGCGTCCAGGAAGACGACCTGGTCGCAGCCCTTCTCGGCAGCCTCCAGCATCGGCGCGAGCGAGGCGGCGTAGTTGCCGCCGCACTTGGCCGCGCCGGTGCCGCCGGGCGCGGCGCGCGTGTACTCACTGGAGACCCACAGCGAGACCGGCTTGACGCCACCGGTGAAGTACGCGCCGACCGGCGAGGCGATCACGCAGAAGATGTACTCCTTGGCCGGCCGCACGCCGAGGAACACCTCGCTGGCGATCTGGAACGGCCGCAGGTAGAGGCTGGCCTCCTCGGCGCCCGGGATCCAGTCGCGGTCGATCGTGACGAGTTCGCGGATCGCGCCGAGGAACAGCTCCGGCGGCAACGGCGCCATCGCCATCCGCTGGGCCGAGTCGACGAAGCGCGCGGCGTTGGCGTCCGCCCGGAACAGGCTCACCCCGCCGTCGGCGAGCTGGTAGGCCTTCAGCCCCTCGAAGATCTCCTGCGCGTAATGGAGCACCGCCGTCGCGGGATCGAGCGGAAGGGGTCCGCGCGCCTCGACGCGCGCGTCGTACCAGCCCTTGCCCTCCGCGTACTTGATGGTCACCATGTGGTCCGTGAATACCCGGCCGAAACCGGGGTTGGCCAGGAGCGCCTCGCGCTCCGCCCGCGCGACCGGGTGGGGGTTGGGGTGGATCTCGAACTGGTCTCCCATGGCGGCGTGCCCTCCATCTGATGCCACTGGGGTGACGAGGCCGCGCTGCGGGCGTCACCGTGGTCTGGCTGAAACTTACCTCTAACGGTCGTTCAACTGCAGACCCGGGCTGTGCCGGACAACGGGAGAAAGCTCGCGCCCGGCCACGGCCGGGCCGTGGTGCTACTGCGCGCCTACTACGGCGCCGCCGGCTACGAGCTGGGCGACCCGGTCGCCGACCTCGGCGGTCACGACCGCGGCACCGTTACGCTGCGTGAGCTCCGCCGCCACCGCGTCATTGATCTTCTGGGCCGCCTCGGGGTGGCCGAGGTGGTCCAGGCACAGGCCCACCGACAGAATCGCGGCCACCGGGTCCGCGACGCCCTTGCCCGCGATGTCCGGTGCGGATCCGTGCACCGGCTCGAACATCGACGGGTACGCCGAAAGCGGGTTGATGCAGCCGCTGGCCGCCAAGCCGATGCCACCCGTCACCGCAGCGGCGATGTCGGTCAGGATGTCGCCGAACAGGTTGTCCGTCACGATCACGTCATAGCGCTGCGGGTTCGTCACCATGAACATCGAAGCCGCGTCGACGTGCTGGTACTCCGTCGCGATGTCCGGGTACTCCGCCTTGACCGCGTCGAACGTCCGCGCCCAGAGGCCGCCGGCGTGGCTCAGCACGTTCGTCTTGTGCACCATGGTGACCTTGTGGCGCTCGCGCCGGGTCGCCCGCTCGAACGCGTCGCGGATGACGCGCTCGACACCGTGGCGGGTGTTGAGGCTCTCCTCGGTGGCCACCTCGGCCGGCGTCCCGCGGTGCATGGTGCCGCCCGCGCCGGTGTAGAGGCCCTCGGTGCCCTCCCGGACCACGACGAAGTCGATCTCGCCCGGCTTCACCCCGGCCAGCGGACCGACGGTGCCCGGCCACAGCCGGCTCGGGCGCAGGTTGACGTACTGGTCGAAGTCGAATCGGAGCTTCAGCAGCAGCCCGCGCTCCAGGACGCCCGGCGGTACGCTGGGGTCACCGACCGCGCCGAGCAGGATCGCGTCGTGCTGGGCCAGTTCCTCCTGGACGCTGGCGGGAAGCACCTCGCCGGTCCGGTGGTATCGTGCCGCGCCGAGGTCGTATTCGGTGGTCTCGACGGAAGGCAGCAAGGTGCGCAGCACCTTGAGTCCCTCGGCGACCACCTCGGTCCCGATGCCGTCACCAGCCACGACTGCGATGCGCACGACGTCTCCACTCCGTTGGGTACGCTCGACTGTACGGCCACCGTCCTACGAAGCGGTACTCGCGTCCCACTTTCTGGTACGCCCCCCGCAGGTGGCGAGCAGCCCTCACAATTGCGAGATGCAGTCGTCGCTCACCCCCGACGAAGCTGTACGCGCGTACCGGACGTTGGAGCGTCGCGGTTCCATCGTCGCGGCCGGCGCGATGGCCTGCCTCGTCTTCCTGTGGTGGTTGGAGGCCCCCGCCTATCTGGCGGTGCCCGGGGTCGCGCTGGTCTTCGGCGGCCTCGTCATCACGGTGAAACGCCAATCCGCCCTACCCCGTGCAGTCGAGGCGTTGCACGCGCTGAGCGCCGCCGGCCACGCCCCTCCGGATCGCCGCGACGTGCGTACGCGCTGGTGGCATCTGGACAACACGTTCCCGCTGATCGTGCTGGTCTATTGCGTCGTGTACACCTACCTCGACGGCCGCGGCCTCGTCGTGTTGGCCAACGCGCTCGTCGTCGCCGCCCTGCCCTTCTTCGTCGCGGTGGAGGCGTACTCCAACCCGTTCATGCCCCGGCTGCCCGGGGTGGCGCTCCGGCTGACGCCGGACGGCGTCGAACTGCCGAAGGCCCGGATCACACTCCGTTGGCCGGAGATCGCCGCGATCTGGCCGATCCCCGACTCGGACACCCATCACCTGGGGCTGGCCCTGCACCTCGCCGATCCGGAAACCAGCCTGGTCAGCCGCCGGATGCGGCGCGCCGCCGCCCGTAACGGGGGCTGCGTCTTCCTCCGGGCCAGCTGGCTTCAGGCCCCCCTGGTGGATCTGCTCCAGACGGCGCACGCGTACAAGAGAGCATCGGTGGAGGGCAGATGACGCCGCGCTGGCGGGACGTTCCGCGTACGACGCGGGAGGAGGTCCGCCGGCTCGCGCACCGCGGGTATCCACACCCGGACCCGGCGGTCCAGCAGGCGGCGGCCGCCTGGGGCGCCCGAGCGCGCCGCCACGCGTTCTGGATGTCCCCCTTCGTGGCGCTGGCACCGTCCCCGCCTACTCCGGCCAACCCGTTGATCATGGGGTTGACACCCTCGCCACACCGCCGACACCACGGTTAACTCCATGATCAACGAGGAGAAGGCGGGTAGGTGGGTGGGTGGGCGGCTGGGGGTGGGCGGCTGGGGGTGGGTGCGCCGATGGCCGGGACGCGGCAATCGTCCCGGCCATCGGTTTTGAGCACATGCGGGTCGCGTCACCCGAAGACGGACCCGAAGTCCACTGGGGACTTCAGCAGGTTAACGGGCGTCGCAACGCAAAGCAAGCATCCGGTCACTCTTCGGTGAGGTCAACCGCCGCCGCTGCAGTCGCGCCGATCGACGCGGCCGCCTGCTGGAGCAGCTCGGCACCGATTCCACTGTCGACCGTCAGGGTCATCAGCGCCTCACCGCCGGCCGCCCGCCGGGAGACCTGCATCGAGGCGATGTTGACCCCGGCCTGGCCGAGGAAGGTGCCGATCGTGCCGACGATGCCGGGGCGGTCGGCGTACCGGAAGAAGAGGAGCACGCCCTCGGCGTCCAGCTCCAGGTCGAAGTCGTCGACCGCGGTCAGCTTCACCTGGTCGCGGAAGCCGTTCGAGACGACCGTGCCCGAGACGGTGACGACGCGACCGTTCGGCTTCGCTCCGCGTACCGTCACGAGATTCTTGTGGCCCACGACCTCGGCCGAGGTGACCAGCTCGACCTCGACGCCGCGGTCCGCCGCGAGCAGCGGCGCGTTGACGTAGGTGACCTGCTCTTCCACGACGGCGCCGAAGAGGCCCTTGGTCGCGGCGAGCTTGAGGACCGACACGTCGTTGGCGATGATCTCGCCGCGGACGTCGACCGTCACGCTGGCGGCGACTCCGCCGGCGACGGCGGTGAAGACCTTGCCGAGCTTCTCGGCGAGCGGCAGCAGCGGGCGGACCGCCTCGGCCACGACCCCGCCGGCCTGGACGTTGACGGCGTCCGGCACGAACTCGCCCTGGAGCGCGAGCTTCACGCTCTTGGCGACGGCCAGGCCCGCCTTGTCCTGCGCCTCGGCGGTGGACGCGCCCAGGTGCGGGACGGCCACGACGTTGTCGAAGGCGAACAGCGGCGAGTCGGTGCACGGCTCCTTGGCGAAGACGTCCAGGCCCACGCCCGCGACCCGGCCGTCGGCGACCGCGTCGGCCAGGGCGGCCTCGTCGATCAGCCCACCGCGGGCGGCGTTGACGATGCGTACGCCGGGCTTGACCATCTTGAGCTCGTTGACGCCGATGAGGCCGAGCGTCTCCGGGGTCTTCGGCAGGTGGACCGAGATGAAGTCGGACTCGCGAAGCAGCTCCTCCAGGCCGACCAGGCGGACGCCGAGCTGAGCGGCGCGGGCCGGCTGGACGTAGGGGTCGTACGCGATGAGCCGGGTGCCGAACGCGGCCATCCGCTGCGCGAAGAGCACGCCGATCCGGCCGAGGCCGACGACGCCGACCGTCTTGCCCTGGATCTCGACGCCGGTGAACTTCGAGCGCTTCCACTCGCCCTTCTTGAGCGAGGCGCTCGCGACGGCGGTGTGCCGGGCGACCGCGAGCAGCAGCGCGACGGCCTGCTCGGCGGCGGAGACGATGTTGGAGGTCGGCGCGTTGACCACCATGACGCCTCGGGCGGTGGCGGCGGCGGAGTCGACATTGTCCAGGCCGACACCGGCACGGGCCACGACCTTGAGCCGGGAACCGGCGGCGATCGCCTCGGCGTCGATCTTGGTGGCGCTTCGGACGATCACGGCGTCGGCTTCGGCGAGCGCGGCGAGCAGGGCCGGGCGGTCGGTGCCGTCGACGTGCCGGACGTCGAAGTCGTGGGCGAGGACGTCGAGGGCCGCAGGAGCGAGCTCTTCGGCGATGAGAACGACGGGAGTCACTGTTGCCTCACGGGATTCTTGTGATCCAGGCCGGACGGGCCAGGGCAGAAAAGAGAGAACCGGCCCGCGACATGACGTGTGCTGGTGGCACGCCGCAGACGGTCGCTCCGTGGTGGGGAGGACCGCCGGAACGCAACGCCGCGCTCGGGCTCTACCAGGCGAATCGTACGGCTTATGGGGCATCCGGCGCTGGGCTGGCACGGCGTGACGGTCATCACGTCACCCCGTCCGGGACGCTATCGGGCGCGTCCCGGGCGGGCAACGGCCTATGCGAGCACCGATGTCTCCCGAACCGTGTCGTGCACGACACCCCGCTCGATCGGGACGACCGTGCGCGGCGTCACAGCCGTCACCTTGTGACCGAACTGACGGAACGACGTCGCCTCACCGGCGAGCACGTCGTAGAGGCGATCCAGGGCGAGGGTGCCGACCGGCGGGTAGACGCGTTCCCGCGGCGGCTCCTGACCGGGCTCCAGCGCCCCCTGCAGGATCAGGAAATCCAAGATCTCCGTACGCAGGGAGGGCGGGCAGACCGGGGAGTGGTAGAGCACGTTGAGCGCCTGGAAGCGCATCGACTGGACGTGCTCGTCGCCCTTGTTGTCGTGGAAATGCGGATTGCACGTGCCGATCTGCAACATCGGTACGCCCACCTCGGGCGGGACCGGTGACGCGTCCGGCAGCACCCCGCCGAACTGTTCGAACAGTTCGACGAATTGGAACGGCTCGACGGCGAACCCGCCGGCCATCCGCATCCGCAGGCCGAGCTCCAGGCTGAGCGCGTGCTCACCGGCGTTGCCGGTGACGATCGCGTCGGTGCCGAATCCGGAGTACTCGGCGAGCAGCCGATTGAGGAAGTCGTTGGTGACCTCCGACGTCCGCCCGCGCTTGCTGAAGAACAGCCGCCCGTCGCGGACCTTCGGCTTGGAGTCCCACGCGATGCGGACCATCGAGTAAGGACTGTCGGCCAACGCGAGACCGGCCGCGTAGACCTTGCAGTACTCGTGGACCGACCCGGGGACGTAGTTGTCGGCGTCCACGTAACCGATGTAGCGACGCCCGCTCATGGCGGCCAGCGCCATGGCGAGGATCATCGCCTCACCCTTGCCTCGGCGTACGCCGCCTTCGGACTCGTCGACGATCTCGGGCATGCCCGCCGCCTTCATCGCGGCGCCCACCCCCGGATCGCGCTGATGCACCGCCAGAGCCGGCCGGTTGGCCAACCGGCAGTACTCCTCCAGCGAGCGCAGCTCGATGTCGTACCGGTCCACGGGGGTCCGGTCACTGTTCGAGACGAGGACGATGAGGCAGTCGTGCGGGATGCCCGCCAGAACTCCCTCGATCACCCGGCGCGGCTCGTTCATGCAGGGGACGACGATGACCATGTCGCGCTCGATCCCCCGGAGCGTGTCCCGGCCGACCACCCGGGTCGAGCCGTCCCCTTGGACCCGCTCGACCTCGTTGTCGGCCGCGGAGCCATCGATCTCGACGACTCGCTGCAACGGGCTGATTCGGACGGCGCCGAACCGCTCCGTTCGGTACGAATACTCCAACCGCATGGCCGGACGATACCTGAACGGACGATAAAGCACCCACCCATGGGATTTCGGGGAGCGCCAAGTGGATGAACTCTGCGTTACGCAATACGTCAAAACGGGGCACAAAAAACGGGCCACGCTCCGGAGGATCGCCCCGGCGTGGCCCGTCCTTACCTGAAGGTTCCAGCTGTTGGCGGAAAAACTCAGGCAGTCTCGGTGATCGGCCGGTCGACCCAGCTCATCATTCCGCGCAGCTTCTTGCCGACCTCCTCGATCGGGTGGTCCGCACCCTGCTGCTGCAGCTTGGTGAAGTTCGGGCGGCCGGCGTCGTCCTCGGCGATCCACTCGCGGGCGAACTCGCCCGACTGGATCTCACCCAGGATCTTGCGCATCTCGTCCTTGACGGCGGAGTTGATGACGCGCGGGCCGCGGGTCACGTCGCCGTACTCGGCGGTGTCCGAGACGCTGTAGCGCATCCGGGCGATGCCGCCCTCGTACATGAGGTCCACGATGAGCTTCAGCTCGTGCAGGCACTCGAAGTACGCGATCTCGGGCGAGTAGCCCGCCTCGGTCAGCACCTCGAAGCCGGTCTGCACCAGCGCGGCCGTGCCGCCGCAGAGGACCGCCTGCTCGCCGAAGAGGTCGGTCTCCGTCTCCTCGGTGAAGGTGGTCTGGATGACGCCGGCGCGGGTGCCGCCGATGCCCTTGGCGTACGACAGGGCCAGAGCGAGCGCGCCGCCGGTGGGGTCCTGCTCGACGGCGACCAGACACGGCACGCCCTTGCCGTCGACGTACTGACGCCGGACCAGGTGACCCGGGCCCTTCGGCGCGACCATCGCCACGTCGACGTCGGCGGGCGGCTTGATCAGGCCGTACCGGATGTTGAGGCCGTGCCCGAAGAAGAGCGCCTTGCCGGCGGTCAGGTTCGGCTCGATGGCCTCGGCGTAGATCTTCCGCTGGGCGGTGTCCGGCGCGAGGATCATGATGACGTCGGCCTCGGCCGCCGCCTCGAACGGGGTGACGACCCGCAGACCCTGCTCCTCGGCCTTGGCCCGGCTCTTCGAGCCCTCGGGCAGGCCCACCCGGACGTCGACGCCCGAGTCACGCAGCGACAACGCGTGCGCGTGTCCCTGGCTGCCGTAGCCGATCACCGCGACCTTGCGGCCGGCGATCACCGAGAGGTCGGCGTCGTCGTCGTAGAAAACCTCGGTCACTTGAACTCTTCCTTCCTGGGCAAACCTTGCTCATCCTGCCGCCGGGCCGTCACTGGCCCGTACGGTGGGACGGGATGTCTCAATATGTAGAACGGATCAGGCGGCGGATCGGAGCGCGGGCGCGGCGGTGATGGAGCGCGACCCGCGGCCGATGGCGACCCGGCCCGACTGCACCATCTCCTTGATGCCGAACGGCTCCAGGTCGCGCAGCAGCGCGTCGAGCTTCTCGGAGGTCCCGGTCGCCTCGATGGTGAGGGCGTCCGCGGCCACGTCCACGACGCGTGCCCGGAACAGCTGCACCGTCTCCAGCACCTGCGACCGGATCGGCCGATCGGCCCGGACCTTCACCAGCAGCAGCTCGCGCTGCACCGAGGCGGCCGGCTCCAGCTCCACGATCTTCAGGACGTTGATCAGCTTGTTGAGCTGCTTGGTGACCTGCTCCAGCGGCTGGGTCTCCGCGTCCACGACGATGGTGATCCGGGAGATCTCCGGGTGCTCGGTCTCCCCCACCGCGAGCGAGTCGATGTTGAACCCGCGCCGGGAGAACAGCCCCGAGACCCGGGCGAGCACGCCCGGCTTGTTCTCCACCAGAACCGACAGCGTGTGCTTCGTGGCCATCACAGGTCGTCCTCGTCGAAGATGGGGCGCACGCCCCGGGCGAACATGATCTCGTCGTTGCTGGTGCCCGCGGCCACCATCGGCCACACCATCGCATCCTTGCCGACCACGAACTCCACCACGACGGGGGCGTCGTCGATCGCCATCGCGGCCTCGATCGTCTTGTCGACGTCGGCCGCGCTCTCGCAGCGCAGCCCGATGCAGCCCAGCGCCTCGGCGAGCTTCACGAAGTCGGGGATGCGGTGCTTGTGCGTACCCAGGTCGGTGTTGGAGTAACGCTCGCCGTAGAACAGCGTCTGCCACTGCCGGACCATGCCCAGGTTGCCGTTGTTGATCACGGCGATCTTGACCGGGATGCCTTCGAGGGCACAGGTCGCCAGCTCCTGGTTGGTCATCTGGAAGCAGCCGTCGCCGTCGATCGCCCAGACCACCGTCCCGGGCCGGCCGACCTTCGCGCCCATGGCGGCGGGGACGGCGTACCCCATGGTCCCGAGGCCGCCCGAGTTCAGCCAGGTCCCCGGCTTCTCGTACTTGATGAACTGGCTGGCCCACATCTGATGCTGGCCCACGCCGGCGACGTAGATCGCGTCGGGTCCGGCGATCGCGCCGATGCGCTCGATGACGTACTGCGGGGCGAGGGTGCCGTCGGAGGGCTCGTCGTAGCCCAGCGGGTAGGTGGTCCGCATCTGGTCGAGCTGGCTCCACCATTCGGCCAGCCGTCGGCGGCTCGTCTCGTCCTGCCCGGCGAGGGCGGTCAGCAGCTCCTCGATGACGTGCTTGGCGTCACCGACGATCGGCACGTCCACCGTGCGGTTCTTGCCGATCTCGGCGGGGTCGATGTCGGCGTGGATGATGTGCGCGTCCGGCGCGAACGTCTCCAGCTTGCCGGTCACCCGGTCGTCGAACCGCGCGCCCAGGGCGATCAGCAGGTCCGAGCGCTGGAGGGCGTACACCGCGGCGACGGTGCCGTGCATGCCGGGCATGCCCAGGTGCTGCGGGTGCGAGTCGGGGAACGCGCCGCGCGCCATCAAGGTGGTCACCACCGGCGCCCCGGTCAGCTCGGCCAGCTCCTTCAGCGCCTCGGTCGCCTGCGCCTTCAGCACGCCGCCGCCGACGTAGAGAACCGGGCGCTTGGCCTGCGAGATCAGCCGCGCGGCCTCCCGGATCTGCTTGCCGTGCGGGTGCAGCGTGGGCCGGTAGCCCGGCAGGTCCAGGGTCGGCGGCCAGCTGAAGGTGGTCTGGTTGGTGAGCACGTCCTTGGGGATGTCGACCAGCACCGGGCCCGGCCGGCCGGTCGCGGCCAGGTGGAAGGCCTCGGCCAGGATCCGGGGGATGTCCTCGCCTTCCTGCACGAGGAAGTTGTGCTTGGTGATCGGCAGGGTGATGCCCTGGATGTCGGCCTCCTGGAAGGCGTCCGACCCGATCGAGGGCCGCGCCACCTGCCCGGTGATCGCCACGATCGGCACCGAGTCCATGTACGCGTCGGCGATCGGCGTGACGAGGTTGGTCGCGCCGGGGCCGGACGTCGCGATGCAGACGCCCACCTTGCCGGTGGCCTGCGCGTAGCCGGTCGCCGCGTGTCCCGCGCCCTGCTCGTGGCGGACGAGGATGTGCCGGACGGAGGAGTCGAAGATCGGGTCGTACGCCGGGAGGATGGCGCCGCCCGGAATCCCGAACATCACCTCTACTCCGAGCGCCTCGAGCGACTTGACCAGGCTCTGCGCGCCGGTCACCTGAACGGGTGCGGGCGGCGGCGGGGTGGCCGCCGTGCGATGGGCGGCAGCCCGCTGAGCGAGCGCCTCCGGTGTGGGTCTGGTCATTCTTCTGCCTCTCGGTAACCCCAACGGCCGTAACTCAAGCAACAAAAAAGCCCTCGTGCTGTATGCACGGGGCTAGCGCACTCTCGATCTTGCTGAGAGTGCGCTCAGGTAAGTACTCGGGCGACGTGCCGGGTCGACATGGCGTCAACTCTTACGCATCTCAGCCGCTGAGTCAACTTCTCCCAGCTTCTGGGACAGCGGTGTCGTCTGCGCCGGCAGCGCGGGCGGGATCACGGGCGGCAGGTGGGCCGGCTGGGAAGAGGCGAGCAGCGCTTCCATGTGCTCCGCCGGCACTCCCCAGCCGAAGAGGCTGCCCTGGCCGAATCGGCAGCCGGCCCGCTCCACCGTCGCCCGCTGCGCCTTGTCGGTGATCCCCTCGGCGATGACTTCCAGCCCGAGCCGGTGCCCCATGCGTACCACCACGTCCACCATCGGGGCGGGCTGCGACTCGCGGACCCCGGTGTCCCAGACCAGGCTGTGGTCGATCTTGAGGATGTCGACGGGCAGGTGGCGCAGTTGCCCGAGCGACGAGTAGCCGGAGCCGAAGTCGTCGAGGGCGATCCGCGCGCCCATGTCGCGCAGGGCCGCGAGCCGGGCCTTCAGCTCCTCCAGGTCGGTGGCGACGGCCTGTTCGGTGACCTCGAACACGAGCCGCGACGCCGGTACGCGATGCGACCGCAGGACGTCGGCGACGCGGGTCACATACTCCGCGGGGTGCAGCTCGCGCGGCGAGACGTTGACCGACACCCAGACGTCGTGGCCGTCGGCGAGCCATCGGGCGAGCTGGCGGCAGGCCTCGTTGAGCACCCAGGTGCCGAGCTGGACGATGAGGCCGGAGTCCTCGGCGATCGGGATGAACTCGTCGGGGTTGATCGTGCCGAGTTCGGGATGGTGCCACCGCGTGAGCGCCTCGGCCCCGATCGGGCGCATCGACGGCAGGGACACCACCGGCTGGAACACCACGCGCAGTTCGTCGCGCTCGATCGCGCCGCGCAGCTCGTGCTCGACCGTCGTACGCCGCCGCAGCCATTCGTCGTACTCCTGCGAGTACTCCTCGACCCGGTTCTTGCCGCGCTGCTTGGCGAACCGCAGCGCGAGATCGGCGTTGCGCATGAGCATCGGCACGTTGTCGGCCTCCTTGCAGCCGGCGAGGCCGATGCTGGCCGAGAGGTAGACCATGCCCTGGCGGGCCTGATAGGGGCGGCAGAGGACGCCGAGCAGCCGTTCGGCGACGAGCATCGCCTCGGTCGGGCGGGCCCACATGAGCACCGCGAACTCGTCGCCGCCGAGCCGGGCCGCCACGTCGCCGGGGCGCAGGTTGAGCCGCAGTCGCTGGCCGACTTCCACCAGGACGTCGTCGCCGACGTCGTGGCCCCGCATGTCGTTGACGTTCTTGAAGCCGTCCAGGTCGATCGCGAGCAGCGTGCAGGGCGGGCCGCCGACCGCGTCCTCGAACAGGGTCCGCAGCAGGCCCCGGCGGTTGCTCAGCCCGGTCAGCGGATCGGTGTGGGCCAGCTCCCGGAAGTGGCGCTCGCTGTCGGCCAGGCGGGTGGCGTACCGCTTCACGTCGAGGTAGCCCAGCTGCTGCCGGGCGACCAGGAGCAGGCCGACGACCATACCGGCGATGATGGTCGGCAGGTCGAGGGTGCCCTCGTTGCGCGACGCCTGGTAGGTGGTCGCCACCAGGATGGCGAAGACCGGGGTCAACGCGGTGAGCAGGCCGGACGTCGGGGCGGGCAGCTCCAGTTCGGCGCGGACGTCCCGCCAGCGGGGACGGAAGGCCATCAGCCCGACGCCGAGCGGCAGCAGCCCGCCGCCGACGAGGATCATCCAGCTCAATCCGTAGCAGATGCCGGTGCCGAGCGCGGTCTCGGCGACGACGGCGAGCGCACCCCCGATGGCCGCCCGCGCGATCGGCCGCCGTGGCGGCTGCACCCGGCTGGACAGGGTCAGGGCCAGCCCGGCGGTCAGCGGAGTGAACACGGCGGCCACGGCGATCGCTACGCAGCCGCCCCGGCTCGGCAGCGGGAACAGGGCCGAGTTCGGGTTCACGACGAACACCCAGCCGCAGATGAACAGCGCGGCTCCGATGGTCAACCCGTCGAGCAGGTGCCTCGTGCGTACGCCCGGGGTGTCGCCGATGCCGGGCAGCCGGAGCAGCCCCCAGCCCAGGATCGGGGCGCCGACGATGGCCCCGAGCGCGATCAGCGCGCCCAGCATCATGCGTTCGTGCCGATCGTCCTGCCAGCCGTCGGCCAGGAAGGCCACCGCGGCGAAGGTTGCGAGGAGCGGCCCGGCCAGGACCACCACGACCCCGCCGGCAAGCAGCCGGGGGCCGCGGGAGGACCGGCCGCTGGCACGGGCCGCCCGCCACAGGGACCAGGCGCCCGGCAGCGCGACGATCGCGCTCACCGAGGCTGCGAGAACCAGTGGCCGCTCCAGCGGAGCGGCTGCCGGCAGTCCCGAGGGGAGGAGCACGATTCCACTCTGCCGTACCGAAAAGATCCTTTCCGCACCCGCTGTGCGATTCGGAGTTAACAATTCGGAGTTCACCCGACGGGTTCCCGACAGATGGACCGGTCCGGGTGCCCGGCGAGCCGTTCCGGGATCTCGGTGGCAGACTTTTCAGCATGGTTGAGCTGCGGTCGAGGACCTCCACGCACGGCCGGACTATGGCGGGCGCACGGGCGCTGTGGCGCGCCACCGGCATGACCGACGACGATTTCGGCAAGCCGATCGTCGCCATCGCCAACAGCTACACCCAGTTCGTACCGGGTCACGTCCACCTCAAGGACCTCGGCGGCCTCGTCGCCGACGCGGTGGCGGCGGCCGGCGGAGTGGGGCGCGAATTCAACACGATCGCGGTCGACGACGGCATCGCGATGGGCCACGCGGGCATGCTCTACTCGCTGCCGAGCCGCGAGCTGATCGCCGACGCCGTGGAGTACATGGTGCAGGCGCACTGCGCCGACGCCCTGGTCTGCATCTCCAACTGCGACAAGATCACGCCGGGCATGCTGCTGGCCGCGCTGCGGCTCAACATCCCGACGGTCTTCGTCTCCGGCGGCCCGATGGAGGCCGGCAAGACGGTCGCGATCGAGGGCGTCGTCCACGAGAAGCTCGACCTGATCGACGCGATGGTCGCGGCCTCCAACGACTCCGTCAGCCAGGCGGACCTGGACCGCATCGAGCGGTCGGCCTGCCCGACCTGCGGTTCCTGCTCCGGCATGTTCACCGCGAACTCGATGAACTGCCTCACCGAGGCGATCGGTCTGGCCCTGCCGGGCAACGGGTCCACGCTGGCCACCCATGCCGCCCGCAAGGAGCTGTTCGAGCGGGCCGGCAGCCTGATCGTCGACCTGTGCAAGCGCTACTACGACGGCGACGACGCCTCGGTGCTGCCCCGGGCGATCGCCACCCGCGAGGCGTTCGAGAACGCGGTCGCGCTCGACGTCGCGATGGGCGGCTCGACCAACACCGTGCTGCACCTGCTGGCCGCCGCCCGCGAGGCCGAGCTGGACTTCGGCGTCGCCGACATCGACGCCGTCTCCCGCCGGGTGCCCTGCCTGGCCAAGGTCGCGCCGAACTCGCCGAAGTACCACATGGAAGACGTCCACCGGGCCGGCGGCATCCCCGCGATCCTCGGTGAACTCGACCGCGGCGGGATGCTGCACCGCGACGTCCACTCCGTGCACTCCCCGGACCTGACGTCGTGGCTGGCCGAGTGGGACATCCGCAGCGGGTCCACCAGCGACGTGGCGGTAGAGCTGTTCCACGCCGCTCCGGGCGGTGTGCGTACGACGGAGCCGTTCTCGACGCAGAACCGGTGGGCGACGCTGGACACCGACGCGGCGGGCGGCTGCATCCGCTCGGTCGAGCACGCGTACACCGCCGACGGCGGGCTCGCCGTGCTCCACGGCAACCTCGCCGAGGACGGCTGCGTGGTCAAGACGGCGGGCGTGCCGGAGGAGGTCTGGCGCTTCAGCGGACCGGCGAAGGTGTTCGAGTCGCAGGACGACGCGGTCACCGGCATCCTCGCCGGCCAGATCGTCCCCGGCGACGTCGTGGTCATCCGCTACGAGGGACCCAAGGGCGGGCCGGGCATGCAGGAGATGCTCTACCCGACCTCCTTCCTCAAGGGGCGGGGCCTCGGCAAGAGCTGCGCGCTGATCACCGACGGCCGGTTCTCCGGCGGCACCAGCGGGCTGTCCATCGGGCACATCTCGCCCGAGGCGGCCGGCGGCGGTCTCATCGCGCTCGTCGAGCCTGGCGACATCATCAGCATCGACATCCCGGCGCGCAGCCTCGTCCTGGAGGTGCCGCAGGACGTCCTCGACGCCCGGCGGGTCGCCCAGGACAAGCGCGATCGGCCCTACACGCCGGCCGACCGGGTCCGGCCGATCAGCGCGGCGCTGCGGGCATACGCGTCGATGACGACCAGCGCCAGCGACGGGGCGTACCGCCGCGTCCCCGACTGACCCGACTCCGCCGCTTCCCGCTGCGTTCCGCGACTTCCCGCCGCGTTGGGCGCTGGATCAGGGTTCCGGGTCGAATCTTGGGTCAAGATTCGACCGAGAACCC